>JAGPKZ010000130.1 GCA_018053665.1 Prevotella sp. | reverse complement strand
ATATAGCGATGCTTTATATAATGGCTGTGAAGGTAAATCACTTAATGATGAAGATTTACTAGATGTCATTTTCGCCACATACAACAAACAATTATCAAAAGGTTGGATAAAGTATATACATGGTACTACTCTAATAATGTGTCACATGAAATCAAGCAATAAAGATTTTGCAATGTATGAATATAATGTAGATACTAATAAAATGAGTGATTTCGTAGTAGCTGATTAATATAATATCCTTAAACGATAATCAAAGGAATTTGTTTATCGAAATACTGTATTCATTTCTTTATTGACAACCATTTTAGTTGTCAATAAACTTTTTCGCGGCTCTGAGTTGATGTCTCATTACGCTCATGAATTCCTGAGTTTCCTGAAGCAGATTCAGATAAACCATATTTATCTGCATTTCACTATTGTCATCGCTGCATTGTATCCTATTTATATGAATTTTACGAACTGCTGAGAGCTTATTTTTAAGTGTATCCGCCTCAGAAAGAATATCACGATAGTTATCGTATCTACATGTGGCAATCTGAGCCTCAGATTGCTTCATCAAGTCGTTGACCTTACGACTTATCTGTCTGTATTCAGTGATGTATTGCTCTGGAAGCGGATTGAAATTATTATCGACATGTTCCTTTATTGGTTCAAGCATACGACGAAGGCTGTAAATAAACTGTTGATCAGAATTAGCTCCAAGATGAAACCACGTATTGCGCTCAATAGCAATATCAAAAGGTAATTTCTTTAATGCAAGCATTTCCTGTCGCCTATATTTCTTTAATGTTTGCTGCTCTGTTTTTAACTGTTTAGTACATTTACCCAATTCACGTACATTCTCTTCTGCTAGTCCCTCAACTATTTTATTGTATTGGCTTAATGCAAATCTATTTACATAGCTCTGTGTGCGGCTAACATGGTTGCGAAGTAAATCCCACACTATTTCAGGATCATTTGAACGCATCATCAAACGGAAGGCGTTATCCTCATCCTCGGTCTCTTTTGACTTGCGTGAGAAATTGCGATTTGAGCGAATAAGAGTTATTATCACGGCAACCATAAATGCAACCTTGGCTATTATTCCACCATAATACATTGCCACACAGACAAAAGCACATGCAATAAATGCCAATCCTGCAGTGATAAACCATCCACCAATAACACTTATAACACCAGTTACTCTAAACACAGCACTTTCCCTACTCCACGCTCTATCAGCAAGGCTTGATCCCATTGCAACCATAAATGTCACATAAGTCGTTGAAAGCGGCAACTTATAATTTGTACCTATAGTTATTAGCATTGATGCAAGTACAAGATTAACTGCCGCCCTCACAATGTCAAAGGCTGCATTTTCGTTTTCAAGAATCATGTCTCGCTTATTGAAACGACTATCTACCCATTTAGTAACGCATACTGGTAAAGCCTTTAATATAAAATTATTTGAATTTTGCGTAAATCGAACTATAGACCTTGCTGCTTTGGAACTTCCAAACATCTCGTCGCCCTCGTCTTGTCGACTCAAATCTACAGAAGTCTTTATCACATTGTGTGCCTTCTTTGATTTAGCCATTGCTATAATCATTATGACTCCAGCAGCAAGTAGGTATAGTGGAGGAGTTTTTGCACTAGCCATTAGCGAGCCCATGTGAAAAGAACTTGCCGAGGCTCCATTGGCATTTGCCACGAAATCATTGAATGAATCAAGTCCAGCAAGCGGTACTCCGATGAAATTCACAAGGTCGTTACCAGCAAAAGCCATTGCAAGAGCAAACGTTCCCATTAATACAACGAACTTGAATATATTACATCCCAGCCAATGCATTATCTGCATAATAATAGTTGAAACTACGAATGTATATACGATCAGCATTCCCGTGTTGGCACTTATATAATTGCTTACTGAGGCACTTAGATACGGGCTTTTTCCGACTCCTTTCAAAAAAATAAAATATGAAAGAGCAGTGAAAGCTATTCCTCCAAATACCACAGTCAATATTTGCGACTGGTGTTTGTAGTTGAATGTAAACATTAGTCGCGAAAGCCACATTACAATTACACCAAATACAAAAGCTATTACCACTGAGACAAAAATAGCTATTATCACGCTCAGAGCTTTATCGGTATTGAGAAGCATTCCATAGCCTAGATTTCCGTCTGAAATCATCTTTATCGTAGCTATTACAAATGCTCCGCCAAGAAGTTCAAACACTAGCGAAACCGTAGTAGACGTAGGCATTCCGAGTGTATTAAAAACATCAAGTATGATTACGTCAGTGACCATTACTGCAAGAAATATTGTCATTACCTCTTCAAATGAATATTGACTAGGCATAATAATTCCATGGCGAGCAACATCCATCATACCCGAAGACATTATTGCTCCTACCACAACGCCAAATGACGCTATGATAAGTACTGTCCGGAACTTAGCAACTTTAGCACCTATTGCTGACTGTAAAAAGTTTACAGCATCATTGCTCACTCCAACGAAGAGGTCGAATACTGCTAAACTTAGCAGAAATACGACAATACAAAAATATATTGTTACCACCTTTGCAACGAATTAATTTTATTTGCCGCAAAGGTAGAAACAATATATTACAACCGCTTTAAACAAATGTTACATTAGTGTGACAACTTGCGGTCTATTTCTTCTGCAATATCTCTGCCACTGGCAAGAGCTCTTACAACAAGACTTGCACCATTGGCAGCATCTCCAACAACGAAAACATTGTCTTGGAACTGCGGATGCTGTGGCTTTAAAAATCCCATTGCCAGCAATACCATGTCAGCCTTTATTATCTCAGGTTTTCCAACAGGCTTCATTATTGGACGCCCTCCTTCAGGGTTGGGTTCCCATGTTATTTCCTGTACTTTTACTCCTGTAAGTTTTCCATCTTTACCTAGAAATTCCAATGAGTTGATATTCCAACGACGTGTGCATCCTTCCTCATGACTTGATGTAGTCTTCATTGTGCGAGGCCAATTAGGCCATGGACTATTTGGATCTTCAGGTCCAACAGGAGGCTTAGGCATAATCTCAATCTGTGTCACACTCTTAGCACCTTGTCTGTTAGCTGTTCCAATACAGTCACTACCTGTATCACCACCACCAATCACAAGAACATCTTTACCCTTAGCATTTACAAGTTCATTGTTTTTGAACTGCATTCCTGCAAGGACTCTATTTTGTTGTGAAAGCATTTCAAGGGCTAAGTAAACCCCATTGAGTTCACGTCCAGGAATACTTAGATCACGAGCCGTTGGTGTACCTGTGGCAACAACATAAGCATCATAACCCTTAGGCAATTTTGTTGAGTCTATATTCTGATTGTACTTAAATTCTATACCTTCAGCTTCAAGAAGAGCAATTCTACGATCTATGATAGCTTTGTTCAGCTTAAAGTTAGGAATACCATATCTAAGCAATCCACCAGCACTCTCACAAGCTTCAAAAACTGTGACCTTGTAACCAAGCTGATTCAGTCGTGTTGAAGCAGCAAGTCCAGCAGG
>JAGPKZ010000012.1:19267-37343 GCA_018053665.1 Prevotella sp. | reverse complement strand
GTGTAATATTTATTCCAAGATTGAATGCACGTGTACCCAAATCGCTTGTTTCAGGATCACCATATTCCCAACTGTCTATTGTGAATACATTGTTCACACTTGCGGTTACACGAACTCTTTCAAGCATCGCCTTGCGTGTCCATTCACGTGGAAGAGTGTAGCCTATCGTAATATTGTCAAGACGCACGAAACTGCGATTATGAAGTTTCTCCACTCCTGTACATCCCGTAGGACCTACTGCATCAAGACGCGCATAAGTGTTTGACGGATTCTCTGGAGTCCAATATTCTTTCTTAAATACATTAAATGCATTTGTAACCATTGAACCTCCGTTATCCTGATTCAGATAATATCCCTCAAGGCTCTTATGTCCCATGTATGAATAAAGAGAGAAAGAGAATGTAAAGTCCTTCCAAAGTGTAAAATCGTTGCGCAAGTTCCAATATATTGGAGGATTTGTAGTTCCAAGAAAAACTTTATCCTTATCATTATAAACAGGAACACGTGTTCCGTCAGCAAGAATCTTATCATCATCAGTATAATGGTTTACAACCTTTGGATCACCAGGCTTCTGATTTACTAAAGCTGCTTGTGCAGCCTCGTTCTTCTGCCAGATACCATCAGTTTCCCAATACCAAATTTCACCTACAGGATGGCCAATATACCATTTATTTGAAGTATCATCACGTTCCACACCATTTGCGTCATAATCATAATACAAGTGTTTGATTGTATTCTTGTTATATGAGAATCCGCCTGATGTAGTCCATTCAAAGTCTTTATTTTTAATATTGACAGAGTTCAAAGTCAACTCAATACCAGAGTTGTGAACTTCACCAAGGTTTGTTGTGATACTGCTAAAGCCTGTATAGTTAGGAAGGCGTTGTGCCATAATCATGTTATTAGTCTTCTTGAAATACCAATCAATGCTACCACTGATTCTCTGATTAAGGACAGCGAAATCAAGTCCTAAGTTCCATGCAGAAGTCTTTTCCCACTCTAGATTAGGGTTACCAAGGCGTGACATTGCGAGAGTTTTCACGATGTCGGCATTACCGTTATTATAGTATACCATAGTACCTTGATTAGGAAGGCTTGTAAGGTTTGAAAGAGATAGGTATGTATCTTTCAGTGAGCGATTACCGTTGGTTCCGTATGAAACACGCACCTTACCCATGTCAAGCCAAGGCAAAGCCTTCTTTACAATAGGTTCCTCAGAGAATATCCAACTACCTCCCAATGACCAGAATGTAGCCCAAGGATTATTAGAACCGAATGCAGAATATCCGTCACGTCTAACAGAAGCTGTAACCATATAGCGCTCTTTATATCCATAGAACAAACGACCAAGATATGCAGCTGCAGTAGAATGAGTATCATTTACACTAAACTTACTCTGATCCATATTGGCTCCAGATATATAATGAAATCCAAGAGCATCAGAAGGAGTAATATTACGTGCCTCTATTCTGTCGTTCCAATAGCGCATCTCTTCTGCTTCCTGCACAAGTGTGAGTGTGAAGTGATGATCCTTATTAAAGACTTTATCCCATGTAATGGTGTTATTCAGAGAATAGTCAAAATCCTTTGATGTTTCTCGGTCAGCACCACGTGATGCAGGAGAACTGTTTGGAAGTTCTGCTGACATAAAATATCTATTGTAGAACCACTGATAACGTGGAGAAATATTAAACTGGTATGTAATACCGAAAGGCAGTGTTACCTTAGCGTTGAAAATAGTATTCAACACAGTATATCCTTTGTCTAGATTAAGATACTGACGATCAAACCAATAGTTATATCCTCCGTTTGTAGGAGTTCCGTTCATTGGATACTGCACATAGTTGCCATTATCATCTGTTATAGGAGCAAATGGAGAATTGCGAGTCTGGTTATTATCCCAATAGTTAGTTCCAAGAGATACAGATACATCACCGTCTGAACGGTCCTGGAAATTCACGTTTACGCCCATTTCCAACCAATCTGTAATCTTAGCGTTCAACTTCATATTTGAACGGAAAGCATGATAATCATTTCCTTCTATAACACCTTGGTTCTTCATATATCCGAATGAAGCATAATAGTTCACACGGTCTGAAGCTCCAGATATACTAGCATTATAGTCTTGATTAATACCTGTTCTGAAAGTACTGTCATACCAGTTATAAGTCTTTCCTGCCAAGTAATTGTTATATACGTTCATGGCTTCGTTAAGTCTGAGTCGTCTTGCATACAAAGACTGGTATGTTTCACCAGACTGTAGCTGTACCGAGCCCATCTTTGACCATTGATCGGCATTAAGCCCGTATTGTGACAGATTATCTACATTGTCATAATATCCAGCAGGAGTACCACTCGTCGCACCATAATATCCCCAATTTCCAGCAGCGTCATATCCGTATGTGGTAGCTTTGTACCAATCTTCACGATACTTCATGTACTCTGAAGAATTGAATACGTCGCGGTAAGCAGACTTAGTATTTGCAGCCCAGTTCGCACTTACATTAATAGTAGGTTTACCACTCTTACCTTTCTTTGTGGTAATGATAATTACACCACTAGCGGCCTTTGCACCATATATGGCTGCAGAAGAAGCATCTTTCAGAACGTCAATCTGTGCGATATCGTCAGGATTGAGTTCAGAAAGTTCACCATAGAAAGCCATACCATCAAGAATCAGCAATGGAGAATTGTGACCACCGTCTGTATAAAGTGAGTTTTGTCCACGAAGCTGGATAGAGGCACTACTCTTTGCAGAAGGATCATATCCAATCTGCAAACCTGGAGTTCCACGAAGCAAGTCTTGCACGGTACCTGGATTTTGGTCAGCAATCTTGCTTGGATTTATCTGAACCACAGAACCAGTAAGGTCCTTCTTGCGCATTGTACCATATCCAACAACAACGACTTCATTAAGAGTTTCTGAGTTTTCTACTAGCTTAACATTCATAAACTCTCTAGCGGCTTTAACCATTTGCGGTTTATATCCGATATAAGTAACTTCAAGCATCACTCCTGGAGTGGCATTAATATTAAAATTACCGTCAAGGTCGGTAACAGTTCCGGTTTTAGATCCTTTCACCTTTACGGTTGCACCTATAATAGGTTCACCCGTAGGATCAAGAATCCTACCTTTTACAGAATTAGCTTGCTGAGTAATCTGAACGGCATTAAGCGCCATTGCATCAATTGGATTCAGCGAGCACCCTGCAGCCATAGCCATCAAAACTAACAATTTTCTAGGCATGATTGAAAGATTAACATATTCCATTATTCAAGTTATTAAGTTAGGTTATTGTTTAAATTCTCGGCTTACATAGTTGTCAATCAACGACACCACATATCCGATTGCAAATATCGTTTATATTAGTTAAAACAATGGGGTACAAAATGTGATTTTAAGGGAACAGAATGTGATTTATGCCCATTTTTAAAGGATTTGCATGAATTAATAAGATTTCTGTTAAATTGTATCTAAACGCTATGATAACAATAAATGGCAATGTATACTCATTGCAATAGCTCGTTATAAGAAGTTCATGCCGCCTGATAAGCCACTATATCAATCAGCTGTTTGATCGGTTTATCTTTTATTCGACTGTTCGGCTTATTCCCAGACAACTTTTAAAAAAGTGTTTAAAATAAGAAATGTCCACCACTAATCATACAAGCACCTGATAAACAATGATTTAGGAGTGGCGGAGGCTATGTTTCTCCACCACTGTCCACCACTAATGATTTAGTATAAAAATGAATGAAATTTACTATATTGATAGTGCGATATACATGAGGTGGTTCAATGATAAAATCACCTTTTTTGAAGCGCTGTTGAGTGATTAGGGCCTAATCACTCTGCAAATCGTGGTGGAGAACAGAGTGATTAGGCCCTAATCACTCAACGAGTGGAGGTCTCCACCACCGCTTAACATATTGAAAGATAAGACATTACAATAAAAGTGGCGGACATCTTACTAAATGAACAAAAAATAAAATGATTATTAGCCGTTGACAAAGTTTGAATGATGAAAAAATGATGTTAATAGAATTCTTGCTTACTGGGATTATTCATATCTATATTATAGATAAAAACATGATATTACAAGAATTATACACGAGACTGTATTTATGTAAAAAAAGTATAAAACAAAATGGGACTTATCTTGTATGTGTTAAAGAAATAATGTAAATTTGCAAAATAACCTATGCATTATGAAAGCTGTTAAATATTTGTTATTAACATTAAACTTATTATTTTCTACTATTATCTATGGGCAGAACTTTAATTATAGAATGCTCTCCCCTATTGAGATTTCACCCTCTGACGAATTGCGATGTATTTATTTCGACCATCAGGGATTAATGTGGATTGGCACAAACTCTGGACTAAAATCGTATAATGGGTATAGTATGACAACCTACAAGTCTGATGCTTTCTCTCCTGGTATTCTGCCAAATAATACAGTGCTTTGTATCACAGAAGATAACAACAACAGACTGTGGATAGGAACTCGCAACGGATTAGTGAGAATGGATAAAAGAACAGGAGAGTTTCATACTTACTTTCTACCAAAAGAAAATCAAAGAATTATATACTCGCTTTATACATCAAGTGACGGAACAATATGGATAGGAACTGATGAAGGTTTATCATATTATAACAGTAAAAAGAGCTCATTCTACACGTTTGATAACACGAATACCTACATCACTCATCCTGATGGAAAAAGAACAAAGCTTGGTGCATACAGTGTGAAAAACATAATAGAGGACAATAAAGGAAACATATTTTTTGGAACATGGGCTAACGGACTGATTAGATTTGAAAAGGGAAGTCGTGAATTTTATCAGTATAAGAAATTCAACAAGCGTAATTCGGCCTATTCACTTCACTTTGATAAAATAGGAAGACTTTGGATAGGTACATGGGGATATGGTATTGTGAGACTTGACAATCCATATAACACAAAGAATCCAAAAGAACATCAATATCCTTTCAAAACAAATAACTTTGATACTTTCTACAAGATTATTGAAGATCCTATCACTAATACAATGTGGGCTTGCTCTAGAGAAGGAATAAGTATTCTAAACTCCAAAGATGTAAATGGCACATGGAAAAACTACACATCTGCAGGAACAAACAATCTGAACTTCAGCAACGATATAGCAACAAACGGTAACGGCAATATATGGATTTCTACTCTCAACTATGGAATTATTGAGGTAAACACCAACCCTAGTTTGTTTAACATATGGAACATTGATACAAAAAGCTATAAATTTTCTATTAATGCCATTTGTTCAATATACACCTAAAACGGCAATGACTTTTGGCTGGGATTGAATCCTTATGGTCTCGCACTTTACAACAGAACCACAGGAAAGACTATATATAGTAACAACATCCCTGGACTAAAAGATATACCAACAGAGGTAATGGGAACTAAAATTCCGTCTATCATAAAAAGAAGTAACGGAGAAATGTGGTTCGCCAGCAGCAGTTATGGTATTATGGTAAAAAAAACAGATGGCAAAGCATACATTATTAATTATCAAAAACATAAATACATTGCCGACAACTACGTATGCACTCTATTTGAATCGAAAGACAAAACGATGTGGATTGGACAACGCAGCGGAATATCTATCGTATACCCTAACAACAAAGGTGCGCTACTGAGGCCTCATGATGCAAAGAGAGATTTTTCGCAATGCGACGTGAGAAACATTATACAGACACGTAATGGAGATGTATGGCTGTCAACTGAAAATGAAGGCATTATTAGAATAAGGGGAAACATTGCTAACCCCAAATCTATTAGATTCAAACAATACAATCCGCTGAACGGAAACTATGCAATAGATGATGCAACTGCATGCTATGAGGATAGCAGAGGTATTTTATGGGCGATTTCTAATAGCGGAGGACTATTTAGATATTACAACGCAAAGGACTGTTTCATACCTATTAATAGAGAGTACCACATAGATGGCGACAGAGTTTTCTCAATTAACGAAGACAATAATCATAACTTGTGGTTAACTACTGATTACGCATTGGTTAAGCTATCTATAAAAAAGAATACCTATCCTGAGGTAACAAGTTTTGCTAGTGAAGATGGAATTGGCGAGATGATGTTCAGTCCAAATTCGTCATATAAATACAATGGAGAGCTATTTTTCGGAGGCCGAACAGGATTTTTCTCATTCACACCTTCTAAATGGAATAGAAACAAACAAAAAAACATTAATAAAAACATTAGCATTACCGACATACTGATTAATGACATTCCATATATTCAACTAGATTCTGCGAAACGAAGAGAGATCTCTGATGAAAATCCGGCTTATACAAGAACTATAACGATACCAAGCGACATTAAAAAATTCGGAATTGAATTTGCATTGCTTACATACAGTAACGCAAAACAAAATAAATATGCCTACAAACTTGAAGGATATGACAAAGAATGGACTTACACAAACTATAGAGGAAGAAGGGCCACTTATCAAAACTTACCTTGGGGTAATTATTATCTTCATATAAAAGCTGCTGACAGTTTTGGTAAATGGCATGAAATGGACTATGCCATTAAAATAATGGTTTTACCACCATGGTGGGCTAAATGGTGGGCTTATATTATATATGTTTTCATTGTTGGCTTAGGAGTGATTTTCGGAATAAGATGGTATAAGAACTATCTTAAAACAAAGAATAGACTCCAGATGACAGTAGTGTTTACAAACATTACTCATGAACTACTTACGCCATTGACCGTGATTACAGCTGCCGTTGACGAATTAAGAAACAAGGCTCCGCAGTTTGATGACAGCTACACTTTGATGCAAAACAACGTATCAAGACTCACTAGATTGTTGAGACAAATTCTTGAGATAAGAAAATCACAGGCTGGACAATTAAAACTACTAGTAAGCAAGAATAATATTGCTGCATTCATAAGAGACATCTGTGAAAGCATTCGTCCTATGTCGTCAATACATCACAACAATTTGATTGTGAATATACCACAGAACGAAATCTTTGCATGGTTTGATACTGACAAAATAGACAAGATACTATTTAATATTCTTTCAAATGCCTTTAAATACAACCGTGATGGAGGAAACGTAACTGTTGCACTTGAGACAAAGAATGGAAAGGCCATACTGAAGGTTTCAGATGAAGGAATAGGTATTTCGCCTGACAAACTCAAACATCTTTATACACGATTCTTAGATGGAGACTATCGCAAGATGAAAACTTTAGGTACAGGAATAGGACTATCGCTGACCCATGATCTGGTGAAACTGCATCATGGCGATATAAATTGTGAAAGTAAATCAGGAATAGGAACTACTTTCATTATCAGTATTCCAATAAGAAAAGAAGACTACAACGATAAAGAGATATACAAAGAAAAAGAAACTATAGAAAAAACACAGATAACATATAACCACGAAAGTGAAGTAACGCTGAAAGACACTCTGCACACTAGGGAACTACAACCAGGAGACGGATATAAGATTTTGCTGGTTGAAGACAATGAGCAACTGCTAAATATAATGAAGCGACTTCTTGGAAGAAGATATCATGTGGCAACAGCAAAGAACGGAGTTCAAGCTTTGAATATTATTAACAAGGAGGAACTGGACATTGTAGTTACTGACGTGATGATGCCTGTTATGGATGGAATAGAACTGACAAAGAAAATAAAGGCTAGCAAGGACTTCGCACAGTTACCTGTTATCATGCTTACAGCAAAAACCAGTGATACTGACGAGAACACTGGATATGAAACTGGAGCAGACGACTATATAACGAAACCATTCAAACTGGAAAACCTACAACTGCGCATTGACAGCATTATCGCCAATAGAATGAGGATACGCGAAAAATTCAGACAACAAACCGAAATAGACCAAATAGATGACATGCACTACAGTAACCCAGACAAGACATTTAT
Source organism: Prevotella sp. (assembly GCA_018053665.1). Taxonomy (GTDB): domain Bacteria; phylum Bacteroidota; class Bacteroidia; order Bacteroidales; family Bacteroidaceae; genus Prevotella. The sequence goes on along the minus strand of JAGPKZ010000012.1, from coordinate 29,379 downwards.
TGAAAAGGCTATGCAATGCGTAAGGCAAAATATGACAGATACGGAATACAACAGAGCAACTTTCGCTAGCGACATGATGATGAGCTCTTCTTCCCTATACAATAAATTAAGAGCTTTGACAGGACAAGGTATTATAGAATTCATCAACAGCATACGCCTTAAAGAGGCTTGCAGTATTATTAAAAGACAGCCTGACATACAAATCAATGACATCGCAATGAAAGTTGGATTTAACACACCGAAGTATTTTTCAAAATGCTTTAAAAAAGAATTTGGAATGTCACCAAAGGACTATGCACAAAAAAACATTAATGCTTCTATATAAAATCGAATCTAGATAATTACCAAAAAGTTATAAAGGATTAAACAAATTAAATTTCGTTTTAATTTTGCATTGTATTAGGTTTGCTATATCTTTGCATAATGATAGATATACGTCTTAAAGTTTTTATCAGTGTCGCTCATAACCTGAGTTTCACGAAAGCATCACAGGAACTGTTTATAAGTCAGCCAGCTATAAGCAAGCACATCAAGGAACTGGAAAGTGAATACAACACTTGCCTGTTCGAACGTATGGGCACACACATACAACTGACTAAGGCAGGAAAGATTCTGCTTGACAATGCTGAAATAATCATTCAGCAATACAAGAAGATGAACTTTGACATGAATAATATCCAGAAAAAATACGGCGGAAGTCTAAGAGTTGGCGCGAGTACTACAATCGCTCAATACATTCTACCAGAAATGCTTGCTAAATTCATGCAACTATATCCCGACATCAACATAAACACTATTTCAGATAATTCAAGAAATATAGAGCAGTTGCTTAAAGATGGACGTATAGACGTTGGTATGGTAGAAGGTATCAGTAGACAGCCAGAACTGAAATATACCAACATAATGAAAGATGAACTTGTAGCCATAGTGCGGAAAGGTAGCAAGATGTCGGAACTTGACGAGATTGACCTTGACACATTCAAAAGCATTCCTATTGTGATTCGTGAACACGGTTCGGGCTCACTACAAGTAATAGAGAACTATTTGCACCAAAACAATTTGAGACTTTCTGATCTTAACATCGTTATGAGTTTTGGAACTACTGAGGGCATTAAGCATTTTGTAGAACACACTGAAACTATGGGAATAATATCTATAATGGCTGTTAGTCATGAACTGATGGAAAACAGATTTAAAATCATCGAACTTAAAGGACTGAAGATGATGCGTGACTTCGCCTATATTGAAAAGCGTGGCGAAAGCATTGGACTACAAAAAATATTCAAACACTTCATAACCGATAGTTATAAGGCATAGTTATAATATATAAACAATCAACGACTTTTTTACTTATCTTTGCATGCGATAAAAACAAATAAAGATAAGTATTATGAAATTATCAGAACAACGCAGCAGCATGCTACATGGAGTACTTCTTATGACTCTTTTTGCATGCGCAGCTTTCTACATCGGTGACACAGACATGGCCAAGGCTATATCCTTCTCACCAATGATTGTGGGTATTATCCTAGGTATGCTTTACGCAAACAGTTTACGCAACAACCTTCCAGAAACATGGACACCAGGTATTGCATTCTGTTCTAAAAGAATTTTGAGACTTGGTATTATACTGTATGGATTCAAATTAACTTTCCAGGACATTACAGCAGTAGGACTTCCAGCAATATGCATCGACGCGATAATAGTTGTAGTGACGATATGCGGAGGAGTATTAATCGGAAGATTATTAAAAATGGATCGCGGAATAGCATTACTCACTTCGGTTGGCAGTGCAATTTGCGGTGCAGCAGCAATACTAGGAGTAGAATCTGCAATAAAAGTAAAACCGTATAAGACTGCAGTTGCAGTATCAACAGTGGTTATATTCGGAACTATATCCATGTTTGTCTACCCTATTCTTTTTCGCAGTGGTATATTCGATTTAACACCAGACCAGATGGGTATCATGACTGGTGCTACAATTCATGAAGTAGCACATGTTGTTGGTGCAGGAAACGCAATGGGCGCAACTGTATCTAATTCAGCCATCATTGTGAAGATGATACGTGTGATGATGTTAGTTCCGGTTTTGTTGGTAATTAGTTGGAATGTTGCTCGTGAAGCTCGTCGCAATCCTGAAAACGATGAATTTGGACGTGGAAAGATACAAATTCCATGGTTTGCAATATTGTTTCTTGTAGTGATATGCTTTAACAGCTTAGGATTACTTTCAGAATCAACAGTAGCATTCCTAAACAATATAGACACCTTCTTGCTTACTATTGCAATGACAGCACTTGGAGCAGAAACAAGTATAGAGAAATTTAAGAAAGCAGGCTTCAAACCATTTATACTAGCTTCTATATTATATTGCTGGCTAATAGTTGGAGGTTACTGTTTAGCAAAATATCTAGTTCCATTGTTGATGTAAATACAAAAACATAAGGACATGAAAAAAGGCTGCATATCTGCTTTAACAGACATGTAGCCTTTAATTATTCTCTCTCTTAATCTTATTCTTTTTTACTTGTTCAAACCACGGTTGTTCATTGTGGTGTTGAGAAGAAGAAGATACTTGCGATACTGATTTGTATTCAGAATGTAGTGCATGTACTTAAGATTCTTCTCGATGGCCTTGTCAACCATTGGCTTGCGCTCATCTTTAGAAGCGTTAGCTGCATTCATCATTTCTACACAGAATGTTTTGTGTACATCCTCAACGCTTTCGAGCTGGTCAATTGAAAGTCCTAGAGCATCAGCGAGTTTACCATAGTTTACTGTCATGTCATAAACTGCTACTGTGTTTGTTGCCTTTGCATCTTCACCTTCTGCGAATGCGATTGTTGTCATGCTCATAAGAGCTACGAATGTCAAAATAATCTTTTTCATAATCTTTTTACCTTTCATCATTTTGAACCTCTTTATTAACTATTTGACTCTGAGGTTCGTTATACATCTGTTATTATCCTAAATGTCTTTATCTCTGTAAGACACTGCAAAGATATGATGTTTTTATTTATCTCGCAAGCATTTTATCATACTGTTTGCGCAAACAGTAGCATTTCTTGACCTAAATCAAAGAATTAACTTTCATTTTCATAGTAATCCCCTCTTTACTGTAGAGAAATATAATAAATGGCATCATATATAGCAAAATAGAGAATAGCCAGTGGCTATCCTCTATAAATATGTTATTGGTCAACAAACTTTCGTTATCTAAATATGGATTGTCTTATTAATAAGGTAGTTATCTAGAATAACCATGGCTGCCATAGCCTCTACAACAGGTACAGCCCTTGGAAGGACACATGGATCATGACGTCCATGAGCTGTTATTGTTGTGGAATTGCCATTGATATCCACAGTATCTTGTTTCATTAATAATGTAGCAACAGGTTTGAAAGCGACACGGAAATATATATCCTGTCCGTTACTTATACCACCCTGAATACCTCCGCTATGATTTGTTTTTATTGTTATTGATTCTTCAGAACTTGCAAACACATCATTCTGTTCGCTTCCGCGAGCTGAGACTCCATTGAAGCCCTCGCCATACTCGAATCCCTTTACTGCGTTTATTCCCAACATTGCAGATCCCAACTGGGCATGCAATTTACTAAATTCAGGTTCACCTAATCCTACAGGACATCCCTTTATCACGCATGTGATGACTCCACCGATTGTATCTCCATCAGCCTTTACGTCTGAAATGAGTTTTTCCATCTGTTTAGCCTTATCTGCATCGGGACAACGCACAATGTTGTCTTCTATAGAATTAAGGTTGTACTTTGTATAATCTCTGTCCAAAGCGATAGTTCCGACTTGTGATGTATATGCTTTGATATCAATATTCAATTTACGCAAAGCTAATTTGGCAAGCGCACCTCCCACACAACGTGCTATCGTTATGCGCGCAGAAGAACGTCCCCCACCACGATGATCTCTTATGCCGTACTTGCTGAAATATCCAAAATCAGCATGTGACGGGCGAAAAAGATTACGCATGTTGTCATAATCATTGGAATGCTGATTAGTATTATATACAGCAAATCCTATTGGCGTTCCTGTAGACTTACCCTCAAAGACTCCACTGAAAATCTCTACCTTATCAGGTTCATTTCTACTTGTTGTAATCTTACTCTGTCCTGGACGTCTGCGATTGAGTTCATTTTGTATGAAATCCAAATCTATATCAACGCCAGCAGGCATACCATCAACCACACCTCCGACAGCCATTCCATGACTTTCACCAAATGTAGTAAGAGTAAATATATTGCCGAAACTATTTCTCATAATGGTTAATATTAAAAAACAGAAAAGGCGCTCCATAAAAATGAAGCGCTCTTTATATCATTTAATGACAACCACAGCAGCCGCCATCTTTCTTATCATCTCCACAATCACCTTCGCAACCGTCTTCGCAACCGCCTTCGCAACCGTTACAACCACCAGTGCCATTGATCATGTTCATGTATTTTCCTATCTCCTCATTTGTAGCATCACGATTCTCGGTTACACTACCAACAAACTTTAGAGTCTTTCCAGCCAAAGGATGGTTGAGATCAACCTTAACATTATCTTCTGTAATTTCCAGAATATGTCCATTGAAGCGATTTCCGTCTTCATTCTGCAAAGGAACGATGGCGTCTACAATAATATGTTCTGAATCAAACTTTCCGTTTACAGAAAATATCTGCTTATCCAAGTCCAACACATGCTCTTCCATATGTTCTCCATAAGCTTGATCCGGTGTGAGCATAAGCTCAAAATCTTCTCCATTTTTCAAATTAACTACAGCCTCTTCAAATGCAGGAAGAGTGAAACTGAAACCACTTAGAAAATCGAAAGGACGATCTTCGCTAGTCTGCTCAATCAGTTCCTGCTTGCCATCAGTCACGTCATATAACATATATGAAACGGCGATGTACTTGTTTTGGTTATTGTCCATTATTACCTTTTATTATATAATTTAACTTGTGCAAAGATAGTATTTTTAATTTAAATATCCGACAAGCATTAATATTATTAATCTTTAATAGCACCAATTATCTCGTTTATGCTCTTGCAGCCATGTGAGTCTAACCACTCATTAATACCATTTTTCACATTAATGGTCACAGTTGGATCTACGAAGTTGGCGGTACCTATCTCTATGGCAGTAGCACCACACATTAGAAATTCTATTGCGTCACTGGCATTGCTTATGCCTCCAAGCCCTACGACAGGAATGTTAACAGCATGAGCAACGTCATACACCATTCTTAATGCAACAGGCTTAACTGCAGGACCGCTTAATCCACCAGTACGAATACTAAGCATTGGTTCACGCTTTTCTATGTCTACAGACATTCCCATTAGTGTGTTTATCAAAGAAACTGCATCAGCACCCTCTTCCTCACAAGTACGTGCGATTGATGTTATGTCAGTTACATTTGGCGATAGCTTAACAATAAGAGTCTTATGATATACATTGCGCACTGCCTTGACTATGCTAGCTGCACCTGCACATGTAACACCGAAAGCCATACCGCCATGCTTGACATTAGGACAACTGATATTCAATTCTATTGCAGGGATGCTATCAAGAGCGCCAATACGTGCGGCACATTCTGAATAAGTTTCAGGGTCATTTCCACTTACATTAACTATCATATTGGTGTTTATATCCTTAATCTGCGGATATATATGCTCACAGAAATAGTCTACTCCCTTATTCTGCAATCCAACACAATTAAGCATTCCACTAGCGGTTTCAGCCATACGAGGATAATCATTTCCTTCACGCGCATGTAACGTAGTACCTTTTACTATAATACCGCCTAGTTCATCCAAAGGGACTAAATCAGCAAATTCAATTCCATAACCGAAAGTTCCTGAAGCTGTCATTACAGGATTCTTCAATTCAAGGTTATTTATTTTTACATTTAAATCTGCCATAATAGTTTCTTAATATTTAACACTGGACCTTCAGTACATACACACACATGGCCTTCTACAGTCTTCTCTACACAACATAAGCAAGCACCAACACCACAAGCCATTTTATTCTCAAGTGAAGCCTCACACTCTATGTTGTTTGACATTGCATATCGCGCAACACTTACCATCATAGGTTTAGGACCACAAGTGCTAATACGAGAAAACTGTTCATCCTGCAATATGGAATGATTAGTGACAAATCCCTTTTCACCAAAACTTCCATCCTCGGTTGTAACAAAGACACGACCAATCTTCTCAAAATATTCAATTTCAAGCAAATCAGACTTACTTCTTGCTCCTAACAAGAAAGTTGGCTGACCACCCATTCGCCGTATTTCACAACCGAAATATAGCAAAGGTGCAACCCCAACGCCGCCTCCTACAAGCAATATCTTCTCATTTTTGTCAACAGGCATGGTAAAGCCGCTGCCTAAAGGTAGAAGACAATTAAGTTTATCACCAGCATGGAGTTTTCCCAATTGTCGAGTTCCGTCACCAATCATGGCAACAAGCAGCCATAATTCGTTAAGATTATAATCAACTAAGTTTATTGAAATGGGACGGCGAAGATATGTTGACGGCGAATTGTCAACACGAACTTCCACAAATTGTCCCGGTGTCATATCCGGCAAAGTCTCTTGAGAAGTAAGCTTAATAAGTACATGCTTAGGACTTAGAGACTCTACTGACTTGACGGTAAGGTCTAGAACGTATTTTTTCATCTTTGCTCTTTGCAATAATGTTTATGCAAAGGTAGTGCAAGCTATACACAATACAAAATAAAAAAGGATTTTTTAAATTTTATTGTTTAGGTGCAGACTACATTATATAATAAAAGAATGGAGTGCAAGCTTAATATTAGATAGGTGGCAATATCTAGTATCTGCAACTTATATTATTTAGAGATAATAAAAGTTGCAGATACTACAACCGTCTAACCTTTTTGAGGAACAAAAGTCTCCCATGTCTTATCATCATAGAACACTCTTATTTCAGATATTTTACGTTGTGGTTTGTCAATTATTTTAACTGTGTTTTTAGGCTTATTAATTGGTGTGTTATTTACACTATCCATATTTGTTTGCTCAAAAAGCGATAGAGTAGGACTCTCAGATTGCGAATCGAAATCAATAATACCGTCTTGTGGTGATGCAGACTCATCATGGTCAAGAACATTAGATGTAGGAACTTGATCCATATACATAGGTCCAGTACCAGATAAAAGCCATTCCAAAGATAATGCTGGAATCTTATTTTTTATAGCCTCAACAATTGTGAGGGTAGGTTTTGTCCTACCATTAAAAATACTACTCAGTGAAGCAGGTGACATTTGAATGAACTGAGCGAAGGTCTGCTGAGTCATGTGTTGACTCTCCATTATCATCTTTATTCTATCTTTCATAAGTGTGTATTTATAGAAATAGGCTCTTTCATGCCTAATTTCGTTGACTTTACAAAAGTAAAACAAAAAAATGAAACAAACAACATTTGTAGAACAAATTTAATATAGTAAATGTTAGATTTTGATTTTCATATTTTACATTTTTAGATATTCAAAGTCGAAAGCTTATAGTTTTGAATTACAAATCTGAATTTAGAGTCGTAAAGTGCCACAAAGCCTTTCTTTAGAAGAAAAAGCTAACTAATTAGGTATGTTATAGTTAGTTGCTGATTGTAAAGCGCGTAGAATACCTATATTCACTCTTGATTTTGAGAAAAGCTGAATATTAGGTATGTTTTTATCGGTAAAAGTTTATATTTCGCTGATTTATAGCGAGTTATGACTTTTTAAACTGCACTGAATATTTATTCGTATAAAATATTAAACCTAAATATTCAGGTTTTGATATCCGAATTTAGATAACAACATATCCATAATATAAAACAAATTTAGATTTAGAAACCAAAATTCAATTTGATATTTACAATTATCAAAACGTAAACTATAGAAAACTAAATAACAATGAATGTTAATACTAAATTACAAGAGAGTAGAATAACGAAAAATACGCAAAACTTTGATTATCTGAACAACCTCCCGAAAAATTAAAAATACGCGAATTTTGAAGGGGGTAAAATCTAGTTAAACGACTTGTTTATAATGGTTTAGGCACAAAAAAAGTGCCCTTCAGGGGCACTCAATCTAGCTCAAAATTAGCAAATAAAAGACTGTTTTTAGTGTAAAATGAAGAAAATAAGCTCTTTCATCAAGTCTCCTGCACTCGTATTAGGGTTATCTAACCCTTTACTTTTGGCATCTATTTCTCTTATCTTAGAAATTATCTGCATCGTCTTCATTCCTGAGTAATTTCTCATACCTGCAACATAGTCTTTGGCAGCCCATCCATTCCTCAATTCCAAGAACTCTGCAACTGCATTTTCGTTCATCTTATTAGGAGAGTAAAATGCTACCATTAGATTTTCGAAATATGAAAAGAGCAATGGGAGAATTGAGAAGAGTGAACCAGCTTTAGGGTTACTGTCAAAATATTTTATTATTTGATTTGCCTTAAAAACATCTCTTCTAACTACTGCACTTCTAAGTTCAAAAGTATTAAATTCTTTACTTACTCCAATTTCCTTTTCAACAACATCTGCAGTTACTCTCCTATCAGAATCTGAAAGTGAAATCAGAACTTTGTCCAACTCAGAAGTCAACCTGTTAAGATCAGCTCCAACATGTTCGGCAATTACCAGAGCTGTTTTTGTATCAATTGTAGCACGATGCTTTTTCAAATATGATTCTATAAAACCAGGAAGTTCACGATCATATAATTTCTTACTTTCAAAAATCACGGCTCCACCGTCAAGTGCTGCCGGAATTATTTTCTTTCTTTTATCAATATTGCCATTTTTGTGACAGAATACCAAGATGGTTGATTTTGCTGGATTTTTGAAATACTTCTCTAATTGTTCTGTATTCTTCAAATTCTGCGACTCTTTCACAATTACAACTCTATATTCAGACATCATAGGAAAACCTTTGGCGGAATCTACAATCTGGGCTGCATTAATATCAGAACCAAACACAATACTCAGATTGAAATCTTTTTCCTCAGGCTTCAGCACATTTTCGGCAATAAATTCAGAAATCTTATCAATATAATAAGACTCTTCTCCCATTAATATATAAATAGGTGAAAACTTACGCGCATTAAGATCACGCATCACTGTTTCATATGACACTCCTGTATTTTTTCTTTCAGGCATCTTTCTATTTAAATTATTTTGTTTATCTTTGCAAAAATAGCAAAATGATTCCATTAAACCTACCAGATTACGAAATAAAGTTATCGGGAACTCCTGATAAGCCTACGATTTTCGACGTTCTTCGTCGAAAATACATTGCACTTACTCCAGAAGAATGGGTACGCCAACATTTTATACACTTTATGATTGAGCAAAAAGGCTACCCTCTTAGTTTACTAGCCAACGAAGTAAAACTAAAAATTGGCGAAAAGAAGCTAAGAGCTGATAGCGTATTGTACTCAACAGAGTTGAAACCGCGGATGATTATAGAGTATAAAGCCCCACACATAAACATAACTCAAAAAGTATTCGACCAAATTACAGTATACAATATGTTGCTTCATGTCGACTATCTTATAGTCACAAACGGGCTACAACACTATTGTTGCAAAATGGATTATGCAAGTAAAAAATATTTATTTTTAAAAGATATTCCAGACTACAAAAATATCTAACAAAATTTAAACTAAGAGAATACAATGGAAGGTATTATATTAGCTTTATTAATACCCTTTCTAGGAACCACTTTAGGTTCAGCATTCGTATTTTTCATGAAAGACGAAATGCATTTAAAAACGAAGAAAACGTTACTTGGTTTCGCATCAGGTGTTATGATAGCCGCTTCTATATGGTCACTCATTATAGCAAGTATAGATATGCTATCTAATTACGGAAAAGCTGCTGTTATACAAGTTTCAATAGGTCTTACTTGCAGGCATGGCATTTTTATTGCTCATTGATACCATTACCCCACATCTTTATACAGGAAGTCAAGAACCAGAAGGTCCAAAATCACAGCAATGCATTGCTTGATTATAGTTTTGTTGGATTATAATCAAGCAATACAACTTCTCCACTTTTCAAAGATGCTTTCACGTCAATAA
>JAGPKZ010000012.1:0-19167 GCA_018053665.1 Prevotella sp. | reverse complement strand
TTTATACAGGAAGTCAAGAACCAGAAGGTCCAAAATCACAGCAATGCATTGCTTGATTATAGTTTTGTTGGATTATAATCAAGCAATACAACTTCTCCACTTTTCAAAGATGCTTTCACGTCAATAATTCGCTGGTTACTACTTCCACGGAATATCAAGTCTGTATCTTTCAATTTCAGCACAAAAGGTCCATCAACCAAAACGTCTATCTTCTCAAGTAAAGACTTCTGGGCATGATTTTTAATTAGTGTTTCAAACTTAAAACCAGTGAAACACCATATTGTCTTTGAAGTCTCAATATGTATAGCTTCAGCAAGTTCAGTAAATCCATCAGGTTGAAACATAGGATCACCACCAGAAAACGTAACATTGGCAAACGGGTCTTCTTTTATAATATCCGTTATTTCTTTTGTTGTCATCATCTTGCCGTTGTTGATATCCCATGACTGAGGATTATGACAACCAGGGCAAGCATTTGAGCAACCCGCACAATAAATTGACGTACGAAAACCAGGCCCGTCAACCATTGTATCATGAACAATATCCAATATACTAATCATAATCGAAAAAATCCCTCCTCTTATTGAGGAGGGATGCTATAAAGAAAATTATTTATTTGAATTTATATGTGTTACACGGTCGTTAAGTTCAGCCAATTTGGCATGATTCCAACGGTCTGTAGTTCCAACAAGATAGCCTGTAATTCGTTGCAGCTTATCTATATTTGTACTTCCACACTTCGGACATACTTCAAGTTCAGAATCAGCATTTTCATAACCACAATCCATACAACGATTACGGTTATGGTTCACACTGCCGTAGCCCATATTATACTTATCCATCATATCTACAACACCAGATATTACATCTGGATTATGAGTTGCATCGCCATCGATTTCAACATAGAATATATGCCCACCACGTGTTAGATCATGATATGGAGCCTCTATCTGTGCCTTATGCATTGCCGAACATTTATAATATACAGGCACATGATTGGAGTTCGTATAGTATTCGCGGTCGGTAATACCATCGATTATACCAAACTGTTTTCTGTCATATTTCGTGAAACGGCCAGAAAGTCCTTCTGCAGGAGTAGCTAGAATACTGTAATTATGCTGATAATGTTCAGAGTAATCATTTGCGCAATCACGCATTAAAGTAACAATCTTAACACCCAAAGTCTGAGCCTCATCACTTTCTCCATGATGCTTGCCAACAAGAGCTTTCAGACACTCTGCCAATCCGATAAATCCGATGCCAAGAGTACCTTGATTGATGACCTTCTCTATTGTTTCATCAGGATTCAACTTATCACAATCTATCCAAAGTTTTGTCATAAGCAAAGGGAATTGCTTAACAAAAGCCGTCTTCTGAAACTGAAAACGCTCATCAAGTTGCTTTGCCGTTATATCAAGGATATTTTTCAACTTATCAAAGAATACCTTTATACGCTCATCCTTGTCCTCAATGCCCATGCACTCTATTGCCAACTTTACTATATTTATAGTCGTGAAACTCAAGTTTCCACGGGCAATACTTGTCTTAGGTCCGAAACGGTTTTCAAACACACGTGTACGACAACCCATTGTTGCTATCTCCCATTTATAACGTTCAGGATCGTCTGCATGCCATTTATCGTTCTGATTAAACGTTGCATCTAGATTCAGGAAATTAGGGAAGAAACGACGTGCGGTAACCTTGCAAGCCAACTTATATATATCATAATTCTTATCTTCAGGCAAATAGTTTACACCACGTTTTTTCTTCCAAATCTGTATCGGAAATATTGCCGTCTCACCATTACCAACACCCTCGTAAGTAGACTTTAGTAATTCACGCATGACACAACGACCTTCGGCAGAAGTATCAGTTCCATAATTTATTGATGAGAATACAACTTGGTTTCCACCACGACTATGGATAGTATTCATATTATGGATAAATGCCTCCATAGACTGATGTACACGATTCACAGTCTTGTTGATTGCATGTTGACACAAACGTTCATCACCATCAATACCATCAAGTGCCTTCTCCACGTAATCCTCTATTTCCTTATTATATAAGGTTGACAAATCTTTACCTGTAAGTTTTTCAAGATTCTTCACTTCCTCAATATATGAAGATCTCACATAAGGAGCAAGATAGAAATCAAAGGCAGGAATTGCCTGTCCTCCATGCATTTCATTCTGACATGTTTCAAGAGAGATACAAGCTAGCACAGCAGCTGTCTCAATGCGCTTTGCTGGACGTGAAGAACCATGACCTGCAACAAATCCATGCTCAAGAATATTATCCAAAGGATGCTGAACACATGTAAGACTCTTTGTTGGGTAATAATCTTTATCATGAATATGTATATAATTATGCTTTACGGCATCTCTTACATCCTCAGACAACAAATAATCGTCAACAAAAGGTTTTGTCGTTTCTGAAGCAAACTTCATCATCATTCCTGCAGGAGTATCTGCATTCATGTTTGCATTTTCGCGCGTTACCTCATTATTTTTTATGTTGACAATTTCCATAAATACGTCACGAGTCTTTGCCTTTCTTGCAATACTGCGCTGATTGCGATAAGCTATAAATATGTGCGCCACATCCTTACGCGCACTCTTCATAAGTTCCAATTCCACAGAATCCTGTATATTTTCAACAGTCATCTGGTCCTTTCCCTTAAAAGAGATGTGATCAGTGATTTTCTGTATTAGTTCATCGTCCTCCCCCTTTTCAGTGTGGAGCATTGCCTTGCGGATTGCGGCCATAATTTTTTGCTCATTGAAACCTACGACCCTTCCGTCTCTTTTTACTACTGTCTGTATCATAATTTATAAGTGATTAAGTCATTCAAAAATCTTATGCAAAGATAGTCTTTATATTACAAAGTTATTCTTTTTTGATAACTTTTCTCGCGTTAATAAAAGTTAAGTCGCTAACAATCAACAACTTACAAAAAATTATTGGAAACTTCACAGATTATACATCTTATTTTAATTTTCTTTTCTGATAATTTTCATAACTATTTAATATCTAACAATTTACGCATTCATATTCGTTATTTAACTATTTTTGTGATATCAAGGGGCACAAATATTACCATTATATTGAAATAATAGTATTACCTTTGCAGCCAAAATAAATAAGATTAATTAATATTAAATTTAATCCACACTATTATGAGAACTGAATGGAGAGGTTTTAAAGGTAACAATTGGAAATCAGAAGTAAACATACGAGATTTTATACAAAACAACTACACGAGCTATGACGGTGACGAGAGTTTTCTTGTGAAGCCAACAAAGGCAACAGAAGAACTCTGGGAAACACTCAAGAATCTACAGAAAGAAGAAAGATCAAAAGGTGGCGTACTTGATATGGAAACAGAAATCGTTTCAAGTCTTACCGCTTATGGACCAGCTTACATTGGAGAAAACACTAAAGAAATAGAAAAAATTGTTGGTTTGCAAACTGACAAACCATTAAAGCGAGCTTTTATGCCTTATGGAGGTATTAAAATGGCTGAGCAAGCTTGCACTACTTATGGATATCAACCAGCTGACAAACTTCACGAAGTATTCACTAAATACGTAAAAACTCACAACGATGGAGTTTTTGACGGATATACAAATGAGATGAAGCTCGTACGCCATAACCACATCCTTACAGGTCTGCCAGACACTTACGGACGTGGTCGTATCGTAGGTGACTATCGTCGTGTCGCACTTTATGGTATTGATTTTCTAATTCAGGAAAAGAAAAACGACTTAGAAAATTTGGGCGACCGCGAAATGATTGACGATGTAATTCGTCTCCGCGAAGAAATTTCAATGCAGATTAGGGCTCTTAAGGGACTCAAGGATATGGCAGCAAGCTACGGCTTCGACATTTCTATACCTGCATCAAATGCACGTGAGGCTGTACAGTGGCTGTATTTCGGCTATCTTGGAGCTATAAAAACTCAGAACGGAGCAGCAATGTCTGTTGGTAGAGTTTCTACTTTCCTTGACATATATATGGCTCGCGATATCAACGAAGGTACTTTGAACGAAGATGACGCACAGGAACTTATTGATCATTTGGTTATGAAGTTCAGAATGGTCAAATTTGCACGTATACCTTCATACAACCAGTTGTTCAGCGGTGACCCAGTTTGGGCTACTCTAGAGGTTGGTGGTATCGGCCAAGACGGTCGTTCTATGGTTACAAAGAATGACTTCCGTTTCTTGCATACACTTGAGAACATGGGGCCTTCGCCAGAACCAAACCTCACCGTATTATATAGCAAACGCCTTCCTGATGGATTCAAGAAGTATGCTGCAATGATATCAGTCACTACTAGTTCTATACAATATGAGAACGATGACATTATGCGCCCTGTCTGGGGTGACGACTATTCAATATGCTGCTGCGTAAGTGCAACACAAACTGGTAAAGAAATGCAGTTCTTCGGAGCACGTGCAAATCTTGCCAAGGCTCTTCTTTATGCCATCAACGGTGGTGTAGATGCTAAGTCACGTGAGCAATGCGGCCCTGCATTCCGCCCTATCATTGGTGACGAAGTGACATACGAAGAGTTTGAGCCTCGCTTTGATGCAATGATGGAATGGTTAGCTAGCGTATATGTAAAGACACTTAATCTCATTCATTACATGCACGACAAGTACTTCTACGAAGCAGAGGAGATGGCTCTTATCGATACAGATGTACGCCGTACATTCGCTACCGGTATTGCTGGATTCAGCCATGTTGTTGATTCTATCTGCGCAATCAAGTACGCCAAAGTTAATATTATTCGTGACGAAACAGGATTCCCTATCGACTTCAAGACAGAAGGAGACTTCCCTCGTTATGGTAATGACGATGAACGTGCAGACGAGATTGCAGTATGGTTGCTCAAGACATTCATGAAAAAGATTAAGAAATGTCACACATATCGTAATTCAGAACCTACAACAAGTATTCTTACCATTACTTCAAATGTAGTATATGGTAAATACACAGGTGCTATGCCTGACGGTCGTGCTGCTGGAACGCCACTATCTCCAGGTGCAAATCCTTCTTACGGAGCAGAGAAAAACGGTCTGTTGGCATCTTTGAACTCTGTTGCAAAGCTTCCTTATGAATATGCACTAGACGGTATTTCAAATACACAGACAATAAATCCTGGTGCTCTAGGACATGACGATGAAGAACGCGCTAACACATTAGTAAATGTGCTGGACGGATATTTCAGTCAGGGTGCACATCATCTCAATGTCAACATATTCGGCGTAGATAAGTTGAAAGACGCAATGGAGCATCCTGAAAAGGAAGAATATCAGAACTTCACTATCCGTGTCAGCGGATATGCAGTAAAGTTTATTGACCTTACACGCGAACAACAGTTAGATGTTATCGCACGTCAGGCTCACGAGACTCTTTAATATGACAAAAGCAAACGTTCACTCTATAGAATCCTTCGGCTCGGTTGACGGGCCGGGGGTTCGTTTTATAATCTTCTTGCAAGGATGTCCTATGAGATGCTTGTTCTGCCACAATCCTGATACTTGGGAACTGGGCAAAGGACAGGAATGGTCTGCAGACGAACTTCTTGACAAGGCTGAAAAATATAAATCATATTGGGGTGAAGAAGGAGGTATTACAGTAAGCGGCGGTGAGGCATTGCTGCAGATAGACTTCCTGATAGAACTTTTCAGCAAAGCCAAACTACGAGGAATAAACACATGCCTTGACACATCGGCACAACCTTTCACTAGAAGGGAACCATATTTCAGCAAGTTTGAAACGTTGATGAAATATACTGATACCATATTGCTTGACATCAAGCACATTAACGACAGTGAGCATCGCAAACTAACTCATCACAGCAACAGCAATATCCTTGACTGCGCAAGATATCTTAGTGATACAGGCAAGAAAGTTTGGATTCGCCATGTACTAATTCCTGGAATAACTGATAATGAAGAATACCTTACACAGCTAAATGCCTTTATCAAGACATTGAAGAATGTTGAAAGAGTGGAAATTCTTCCCTATCATACTCTAGGAACTTTCAAATACGAGAAACTAAACATTGAATACCCCTTAAAAGGCGTCGAACCTCCTTCTAAGGACAGTATTGACAACGCTACGAAAATACTCATGCGAGGACTACAACTATAGTATATGAAATATTTATTGATCTCCGACATTCATGGTTCGTTTCCTGCATTAAAGGAAGCATTGCAACTCTTCGATTCACAACATTGCGATATGATGTGCGTTATGGGCGACATATTGAATTATGGTCCTAGAAACCAAATACCTGAAGGTATAGACCCGAAGGGTATTGCTGAATGTCTGAATTCAATGGCTGACAAGATTATAGCTGTAAGAGGTAACTGTGATTCAGAAGTAGACCAAATGTTGCTTGATTTCCCAATAATGAGCGACTATGCTATGATTGTAGACGAAGGCCATAAATTATTTCTCACTCACGGGCACATATATAATAAGGAAAACTTACCAAAAGGAAATTTTGACGCTATTATATATGGTCACACACACCTATGGGAACTTTGCAAGATTGATGGTACTACTATTTGCAACACTGGTTCTGTCACATTCCCTAAAGGAGGCAACCCTCCTACTCTTGCCATATATGAAAATGGAACAATAAAAATATTCCATTTAAATGGCAAACTTATAAAACAGCTTGCAATCTAAATGGAATATCATAATAGCATTAAAAGATAATTATTTACAATTACTATCCTTTTAAAGCTATATTATAGTTGTAATATTTTGAATTTCCAGTAATATCCTTTATCACCTTTATGAATGGAGGAAAATTCACGCTCTCCTGTTCAGCAATACCCTTAGTTTCAAGAATCATCAAATTCTTCACAGGCTTGAAATAATTATCAAGTTCAAAATACTGTCCCTTCCAAATAAAACTCTTTCTCACCTTACTTATTGTGTTTCTGTAAGGATCAGCCTGCTGTAACAGCGAACCATAAAGGTTATTGTTTATCGGGCGTTCAGTCTCCAACTTTTCTGTGTCTGAGATTCTCCTCTTTGTAGTATGCACATAAACATACTTACCCTGCCATCCACGACGGCGCAAGCGAACTTCACATCCAGGTTCAGCAACAAGATAAGTCTGTGTAATCTCACTTTCTATAACTCCAGGTATTTCACCTGTCAATTCCACAATATACTTTCTTTCCTCAACGATAGGCTGCGGAATGCCAAGTACATTTGATATTTCATTCAGCACACGGTGCAGTTTGTTATTAAAATCCTCATGGTTATTAATAACTCGCAAATGCGGATGTCCTGTCCATGCATTAATAACCTTCTTGTCAAGTTCACGAGCTAATGTAAGTCCTTCTGTGCGCTGTCTGTTATTACATGTTGTATAATACTTCTCTGCTCCATCAGCAGCAGATACCAAATGCAGTACCGCATCATAACGATGATCTCTCAGCATACTAGTGCTTGTGCCCACAGAAGCTGTTATTTTCTCCCACATTTCAGGCTTCATGTAGGCAGAAATATCCATGGCACCACGGTCACAGATAATCATTGATGGTTCCGTACACCGTTCGGCAATACGCTGGAACTTATCTTCAAGTTCAAGTTGAACCTCCAGAGTAGCTTTCTCGCCCTCGTAAAAGAAATCTTTATTGTCCGTAAGATAGTCCATTCCAGACTGGCTAAACATTGTAGGCACCTCTGGAATAGTAAACACCTTATATCCTAAACTAGAGAAATGCTCTATAACCTTCACCAGTGCAGTTGTTTTGCCTGCGCAAGGTCCACCTGTAAGAACTATTTTCTTAATATCTTTCATACTTGTATTATTGAGTACAATTGAGCAAGCAAAGGTACTCTAAAAATCCCGATTACACAAAATTTTTTATGCTGTTTTACGTTGGCGACCTTTCACAGCCGGTTCTCTCAATAATTCTGGATGATTTCTGATATACTGCATTTTATACTGACGTGGAGTCATTCCGCGCAAGCGATAAAAAGCCACATAAAAGCTTTGGCGATTTGAGAAGCCAATCATTTCACTGATATCTTCCACCCTCATCTTGGTGTATCTACGGTCAATAAGCATTGTCATAGCCTCATTCACGCGATAATAATTCACCAATTCACAATAGCTCATATAAAAACGTTCAGCACATACCGCAGAAATATATCTTACGTTAGTACCTAAATCCTCTGCCAATTTCTTCGCACTATAATCTTTGTCCTTATACTTTTCCTCGATGATAATTTTCACACGAATTTTCTCCTGTAATTCATCTTTCACATTAGGATTCATAAAACTACGATAATTTGCTTTCTTCTCCGACTTTTCCTTAATATTGTATTTCGTCATCTCACTTTATATATATACATTCAAATTGTTATTCTGACATCCACTGCGACTATTCCAGCCACTAAATAAATTTAAAAACGATGCAAATTTACTAAAAGATTAGCAGACAAAGAAAGATTAAAGACACTATTATTGAGAAAAAATAAAAAAAAACAGCTAGATTCAATCTGCATTATTACTACATTAAGAATAAGGAAATAAGAAATAAGCTAATATTTTCCTCAAAGAGCCTGTAATGTAATGATATCGAGTGTTATTATAATGCTTTCCCAAAAGCATGTGACGTCATATAAAATTATTAACATGACTCATTTATTAATTATAACAGAAATATCTTGGCGATTAAAAAAAAGATATATATCTTTGTCATATAACTTATAAATAAACATATATGGCACTATTAGATAATTTAAAATGGCGATATGCTACAAAAGCTTATGATTCTACAAAGAAGGTAGATCAGGAAGACGTCGATAAAATTATAGAAGCAGCACGTTTAGCACCAACCTCTTCTGGTTTAGAACAATTTAGAATAATCGTTATTAACGATCAGAAACTAAAAGAAAAGATTGTTCCTATTGCTATGGATCAAAAGAATATTGCTCAATGTTCGCATCTTTTAGTCTTTGCTGCGTGGGATAAGTATACTGAAGAAAGAATTGATGATATCTACAATTATATCACAGACGAAAGAGGATTGCCAAGAGGCCGTTTCGGTTCTTATACGGCGAAACTCAAGGCGCTATATCTGCCACAGACAGCAGAAGAAAATTTTGCTCACACCGCCAGACAGGCTTACATTGGCTTAGGAATGGCTTTGGCACAGGCCGCTGAGTTGAAAGTAGACAGCACTCCTATGGAAGGCTTTGATAATGACGCTTTGGATGAACTGTTGGGGCTGAGATCAAAAGGACTGAGAAGTGTCGTTATAATGCCTATTGGCTATAGAGATACGACAAACGACTGGCTTGTAAATATGAAGAAAGTTAGAATCCCAAAAGAGGATTTTGTTATAACAACCAAGTAGAATCTTCGGAACTTATATCAGAACTACGTCGTAATTTAACTAAACATGTTGGATTACGACGTATTTTTTTAGTAATAATACAAGCGTCAAACGAAGACAAACTTACTATCAGCAACTTAAATGTGCTTTAACGTGAAATCATGTATCATGTTAAGTTTCATCTATTTTTTGAAAAACAAAATCAGCTTTTCTTTCATAATCATCAATTTTCTACCCAAAATACATGTTTTTGCACAGTATAAAATCACCTCTGAATTATTCCAATTTTGCATTTCATCGATAAAACGCATAAAATAGTGTCTCTTGACTTACACCTTTCCTACGCCAAAAAACTTTCTAACAGACTGACACACAATCATTAGACGCTTTGACGCTATTTATTTTCAAAAACTACAGGGGGGAAAAATCACTTCAATCATCAATAAAAGAAAACTAACTAAGTACTATAATTTGTACCCTGATTTTTGAATACGTTATACTTAAAATCCATTTTTACTGTAGTAAAAAAAGCATTTGAAGACCCTGTATTTCATTTCTACGATCAAACGTCTGCGTTTCTACGACATAAAGTTTCTATTCCTACGACATAAAGTTTCCGTTTCTACGATATAAAGTTTCTATTCCTTCGATATAAAGTTTCCGTTTCTATATGGAAAATCTTTATTTTAAGAATCATCCATTTTCCGTTGTCCAAATTCTGCCAACGCGTTAATATTATATCTGCTTATATTGTTATTATAATCTTCTGTATCTGCCTCACCATTTAAAGTGCGTGAGAGAGCATTTTACTCCTTTATAATAAATAAATCTCTTTTTATCAGATTCCACTAATCTATATCTAATATACTGACCGTCAAGTCAGTCTAACAACCGTAAAAGTGAGTTGATTCAACACGTAATTTATTTCTACTCCTCACTGTTTTCTTTTATATCATAAGGAAAGTTCGTTTAGTTCACAATATATATTTGAAATTTAAAAAACAGTTAAAAACATCTAATTATGTGACATTTTTAATTACTATCTGCTTTTTTATATATATCTTTGAGAAAGTGATTTCACTCTAGGCAACAATATGTGTTGCCAGATGCGATGACGGTCAATTTCAAGATTGTTATTAACAATAATATAAATAAAATAGGAGGAAGTTTATGTTGAATAAAGAAATTGAAAAAGCTCTTAATGAGCAAGTCAATGTAGAGATGTGGTCAGCTTATTTATACTTATCTATGGCTGCTTATTGTCATTCCATTCGCTATACGGGTATGGGAAGTTGGTTTGAAGTCCAATTTAAGGAAGAACAAGATCATGCTAAAATATTGTTCAATTATATTATCCGTCGTGATGGTAGAGTAGAACTTGAAGGCTTAGATGCTGTTCCTAAGGAATGGAAATCTATACATGAGGTCTTTGAGAGTACATTAAAGCATGAACAGGAAATAACTGCAAAAATTAACAATCTGGTTTCTTTGGCTAAAACTAATAATGATTACGCCACAGAAAGTCTGCTACAATGGTTCATTGACGAACAGGTGGAAGAAGAGGATAATGCACGAGACATTATAGATAAACTTGATATGATTAAAGATAATGGTTTCGGTATTTATATGTTGGACAAAGAACTTGCAGTAAGAACTTATACGCAGGCTGCTCCATTAGCAAACTCTGTTTTATAAAAATATAAAACGCTTTTGAAGATTATACCGTTTCCTTTTATCACTATAGAAGAAAAATAAATAAATTGCTAAGCTTTGATTTCATTAAAAGAAACGGGGCTTAGCAATTTTTTATTAATAGATAATCGTCTTTACTTTATTTTGGGTTGATACTAATTTTATATCCCACAGTCAACATTACATAGCTAGGAATGTTGTTATAGAATGTTTCCGTACGACCTTGTCCGTTGACGACGAATGAATGATTTGATATTTTCTGCAACAGGTCATACCCTATCACACGTACGTCAAGTTTGTTTTTGATAAAACTTCGAGACAAAGACATGTTCCATATTAAATAGTTGTTATTGGCAACGCTTTCACTATAGCCTCTGCGTGAATACATCTTCAAGTCTGTAGAAATTCCGATATTAAGAGGTAACACATAAGTGGCTGTCATACCATAATTAAAATCAAATACATTCATTGTAGAGAAGTTATTGCTAAGGCTAACGGAATTGTGCCATTCCATATTGCCAAGCAACGCAGCACGAAACTTATTCTTCTGCATCGTAAACTTCAGTCCATCTGTAACATAGATATTGTTCACCTTGCTAATCTGGTAATCAGCACTTCCTACAAGCGTTACAAAGTCTACATTGCGATTGAAGTTGAAACTGGCATTATTCTCCAAGTTCCATAATCTATCCTTATCAAGTGCCATTGAGAATCCATTACTTACAGAACCGGTCCAGTTGCCATTTATATTACGTGGCTGATAAGTATATACACCACTTGACTGATTGTATGTAACGGCATTTCCAATAAGATTTCTGTCAATCCTAAAATCAGCTGCTACATTATATTGGGCCTGCATACTTGCAATTCTGTTGCGGAATTCCAAATGGAATACATGACTTAATGAATTTTTCAAGTCATTGTTTCCGCGATACCTTGCGAGTGGATCAGTAGTATCGGTAACATTTATTTTCTTTGTCAACTCTGGTGTATTTATTTCTGTACCATAACTCATATCCAGTCCCATTCCCTTAGGTGTTGAATAGTTGAATGATACCGACGGAGTAAACAGCCAATTGCGATTAAACGCCATTGTGTCAAGACTGGCTTTCTGGTAGCGCAGCTTTTCATACTTATTAATGATGTTGATATTTAAGTCAAACCTCATCTTGCTTTCCTTGTCATCCTTGTCATAGAATACATGAAAGAGACCTGAATGTTGATGTGAATGATACCACGTGTAGTTACTATTTCCATAGTCTAGAGCTACCAAAAGCGAATCTCTTGTTGAAGGGAGATTACCTATATGGTGACTTTTTGACCAACCATCCAACCAGTCGAGTCTGTATTTATCATGTATCTCATGCCTGTACCGCTGCTCATATTCATATCCCATAGCAATGTTCCATTTACTTAGCAGATGAATATTGTAACTCCCCCATGCTTTGTATCTAAAACGAGTCGTAGGTTCCTTACTATACTGATTCTGCAGCTCATCATGGTTTTGATCCATATATCTAATCTGGTAGTCATTGAATGTGGTACTTTTCTCTTTAGTATATGTGGCATCCATATTCACATCAAAATTGTCTCCCCAAGGTAGTTTTTTGGACGTACCGAGTACTTGCCATAGTGAGGAATAATATCCATGTGTATCAAAATCTTTTTGCATGCTATTTACCATTGTTGTATCAATGGGTTGCAACTCCGATTTAAATATTCTGTCTATCAAACTCTCTGCGCCTTCATTATCATGAAACGGACTCTTATTATAAGTAACCGAACGTTCTGTATACCATGAACTACCATTATTATACTGCCACCCTGTACTTGAAGTTATATAAAATGGTTTCGATATAGTAAGTTCATTGTCTACGTAAGAAAATATTCCATGAGCTTTCTGATTATGAGATGAAGCCACATAGTTTTCATTTGTAGGCAGAAATGTAGAGGCAACAGTTCTTGTATTATCATCAGAATTAGACCATCTTACTTCTGCTGTCAAATCATTCTTAACAGTTTCTTCTTTGTTTTCTGAAAAAGAGTACATCCCAACAGTCTTCATAGAAGAAACACCATTATACAAAGAACGGGGATTCCATTCGCCATCAGATCCGGGAGAGTTTTCTTGATTCAGGTTGTTAAAATTACCAAATAAAGTAAAGCGTGAATGTGGCGTGTATCTCAGCCCAAACAATCTACCAGTATATCTGTCATGTGTTCCGTATCCTCCCTCAGCATTAGCAATGTAGCCCTTAGAATATTCCTTTTTAAGTTTGACATCCATAACAAATTCTTTACGCTCATTATTATATCCAAGATATTTACTGCGATCAGTCGTCTTATCATAAAAACTCACATTCTTAATTGTGTATGCAGGAAAATTTTTCAGGGCCAATTGTTTGTCTTTCTTGAAAAAATTTTCACCTTGCAACAACAGATTGTCCACCTTCTTTCCATTAAGGAATATCTCTCCGGTATCAGTCAGTTTAACTCCAGGAAGTTGTCGAATGAGTTCGTCAAGCATTGAACCATTTGGAAGATTGAATGCATCTGCATTATACACAACTGTATCATTCTTGAATACAATCTTAACCCTTGTAGCCTTCACCACAACGTCTTTCAAGTCCTTGCCCTGCAAAGTCTTGATCTTACGCTTCATGTAATGAAAGGGTGCATCAAAATACTCATTTCGTCCCACATATTTCACGTCATACTTGATATAACATGTTTCATAATCGGGATGTTCTGCCTTGATGATATATTTTTTAGGTTAAGCTGGTATGCTGAACTTATAATAAGAGTCCATGTTGCTTTTACCTTCATCAAAGTATTGAACTGTCTGGCTATCAACAGGCACCTTGTTTTCGTCAAGAAGAGTAACTTTCACGTTCTTGATTCCGCCATTAGTAAATGCGTCTTTTACGTGTCCCCAAAGTAGTATTGTTCTGTTATTAGACAGCATTGGCATTGCTGCCAGTAGTATTAGTACAATAAGTAATGTTCTTCTTTTTCCCATTATAGTCTATAAGATTATAAATTTATTGTTATTATTCATATTTTTTGAACTTTAATTTATCAGAAATAATACATTGCCAATTTATTATCAAACTACAATATACAGTTTACTAGTTAAAAAAATCCGACAGGAAGTGGAGAGAGTACTTCCTGTCAGAACATTTACTTGTTCAAATGTATATATAGTAGGTTAAGTAAGTCTATATTACACGCCAATTTTGAAAGCTTATATTATCAATATATACAACTCTATTAATAATAATAGTAGCAATGCAAAGAAAAAAACAGTAAATTATGTTTCCATGATTATGTATGTTATTATTTTGTTACTGCAAATGTATTAAAAATAAGAAGATATAATTTGTATATTTTTTATTTTAACCTTTACATATTTTACATATTTATTGTACATCACTGATAATGAGTAATGTACAAAAACGGACAAAATAACGATACTACATAAAATGCCCCTTTATCTATCACTCTTTTGATGTCCACCATCTTATTATTAAAAGTTTGTGATAGGTATAGTATAAGCGTAATAACTAGTACATTGCCTTGCACTATATCATAAAGACGCTATATAATAGGAATAAGTTTACAATATTATAAACAGCAACAACATAAAGTCAATTGCATTGTAAACCATATAAAAACAAAAAAGCTAAGCAGTAAAACTACTTAGCTTTTTGGGTGGGCGGTGGGGTTCGAACCCACGACATTCAGAACCACAATCTGACGCTCTAACCAACTGAACTACGTCCACCATTTTAAAAGTGCTTCACTATTGTTGTTTAGCGGGTGCAAAGGTAAGAGAAAAAAATGTTATTGCCAAATTTTTCTCTTACTTTTTTTATAATATTTATTTAGCTGGTCCAACAGGTGCTTGTGGAGCTACAGGAGCAGTTTTCTGCGCACCTGCAGGTGCTGTCTGCTGACTAGCACCAAACCCTTGTGTATTTGTTGGATTTGTTGTCTGATTTTCTGTTGCACTGTTTTCCATAACGCTTTGGTCTGTTATTGCTTTAGGTGCGACATAAGCGCACGCTACACTAAGAACAACCATTGCAATAGCCAAAAACCATGTTGCCTTTTCTACAACATCTGTAGTTTTGCGGACACCCATAATGGCATTAGAAGATGAGAAGTTAGATGCCAAACCACCACCTTTAGATTCTTGGATAAGTACTACAAGTATCATGAAAATAGCTGCAAGTACTATCAAACTTACGAATAATGTGTAAATCATTTCCTTATTTTTTATTTTTATTATTTATTATCAATTTGTCTAAGAAACGTATTTGGTCTGCAAAGTAAGCATTTTTTTTTGGAATATTCAAATTTAAACGCTTAATTATTTCCAAAGCCTTCTCGTAACGACCTTGTTTTATATAAATTCTTGCTAATGTTTCTGTGAAATAGCATTCATCGCCTTCCCTTTCCTCTTCCTGCTTTTCAGTTTCTTTATGAGTTGTACTAGCTGAATTTTCCATATCATATGTCTGGTAGTTTTCAGGTAAGTTTGTCTCTTCCTTGAGTTTAAAACCTCCGTCTTCTATGAAGCTATTGATGAGATCAGTTGTTCTGTCGGCATTTGAACAGTCTGTACTATTAGTCTTACTGCCATTTTCAGCAATCTGTTCTGGTTTATTGTCTTCATCTTCAATCTCAAGAAGATATGAAACATAGTCTATGGCAGCATCTGCCAATGTAGGTTTTCTCTTTTCCTTTATATTTTCCTGATCTGAATCTTTTGGGATAGAGCCTAGGAAACTGTCGATAAGGGTTGTCGTGCGATCACCATCATCTTTTTCTTTGTCATTTACTTTAGTCTCAAGTCCTTGCTCATTCCTATATTTATAATGTGCCGCCTCAATCATATTGAAAATCACACGGCGGTCGCTGATACATATTGCAGTATGTCTCAATTCTTCGTCGAAAGACGGATCATGCAGTATATACAGATTTTGTAATAATAGGATGCGTGCAGTCTGATAGTATGGATGGAGCGCAATAAGACTTCGGAGATCGTAAAGGGTCTCCTTGTCCATATATTCCGGATGTTGTATAAGGCGTTTCAGGTCCATAGATTACCAATTAGCTACAGTTGCATTGAATATCTGGTCGGAAAGATCTTTCACCATTTGTGTTACAAGTTCTTCCTGAACAGAGTTAAGGTTCTTTGTCGTCTCGTATGTTGATGTAGCAGTAAACTGCTTTTCAAAATCATTGCTATGATTAGCATTGTTGGTGAATCTCACGTTTACAGTCATAGACAATTCAGTCTGTGCAGAGTAACCTTGACTAGATACTGATTTGTTTCGCTGATTGTATTGTGATATCTCACCTTCTATTTTCATGTCACCGTTACGTTTTACTTGAGAAAGATGAGTGTGGTTGGCAAATTCGTCTTTTAATGTATTGTTGAACAGCGGTGCCATTGGTCCCCATACATAACTTGAGCGTATAGGGAAATCAGCAATCTGTATTGTCTTAGTCTTGGTGTAATCAATACTTGCACCGTTAAACTTGTAGCTGATGGTGCATGCTGACAACAGCATGGCAACAGTGCAGACAGAAAGCAACATTGTCATGTGCCATCTTACAGAAACCATGTTCTTCAATTTATTATATATAATGTTTCTTTTCATTTCTTTCAGCGAATTCACTCTTCCTAATGAGGTTTACAAGTTCGGAATACTATTCCTTGTCAAGTCCGTATTGTTTTATTCTTCTATAAAGTGTGCGGTCTGAAATACCGAGTTCCTGAGCAGCTTTCTTTCTATTTCCCCCGTTACGTTCAAGTGACTTTTCTACCATTTGGCGTCCAAGATCGTTGAGGTTAAGGCTTCCAGATTCATTAATTTCCTCGGCAATGGCATCATAGGCAGCAGAAGCACTTACTGAAGGAGAATTTAATATAGAATATTGCTGTGCATTATCGGGTGAAACAATTGGCTGTTGCTCTGCAGCTACAGGAAATTGTTTACCTTGGAAACCTTGAGCAACTGACAAAGCACGTTCTTCATCCAACTGCTTGCGCAGACTATTCATGTCACGTCTAAGGTCGCTTACGTTTCCACGTAGTTCATATAGAATCTTATATAGGATTTCACGTTCTGTCTCGTAGGAATGTTCACCAGGCTTATTGATTGTAGCAAGCTGTGTACTTTCTGCATTCTGCGGAATAAACTGTAATAGCTGCTGTGCGCCTATTTCACGTTGCTCGCTCAGTACAGACATCTGCTCAGTGATATTCTTCAGTTGGCGCACGTTTCCTGGCCACTTATATTTAAGCAATATATCCTTTGCATCATCGTCAAGCGTAATCTTAGGCAAATGGTATTTGTCAGCCATCTGCATAGCGAAAAGCCTGAAAAGTAGGATGATATCGTTTCCACGGTCACGCAATGGCGGAACCTGTATTGGAATCGTGTTCAGACGATAGTATAAGTCTTCACGAAAGCGACTTTCACTTATTGCTTTCTGCATGTTGACATTTGTTGCAGCAACGATGCGCACGTCTGTCTTTAGTATCTTTTGTCCGCCTACGCGAATATACTCTCCTGTTTCGAGTACACGCAACAAGCGTGCCTGTGTGGCAAGAGGCAACTCTCCTACTTCATCAAGAAATATAGTACCCTTGTTGGCTGTTCCAAAATAGCCGTCACTTTCACCTATTGCGCCAGTAAAAGATCCTTTCTCGTGTCCGAAAAGTTCGCTATCTATAGTTCCTTCTGGTATAGAACCACAGTTGATAGCGAAATATTTTTCTCTTCGACGTGGAGAATTATCGTGGATGACGTGTGGAATGATTTCCTTTCCTACACCACTTTCTCCTACAATAAGCACAGAAAGGTCTGTAGGTGACACCTGAAGGGCGACATCTAAAGCTCTGTTAAGTGCATCACAGTTGCCTACAATGTTATAGCGCTGTTTTATTTTTTGCAGTTCTGATGTATTCATTGGGTGACAAAATTACATAATTTCTTCGTAAATACTGCAATTTTGGCAGATTTTTATGAGTCTTTAGTCTTTGGTTTATCCAATTTTATCAACAGGAGTCCGATGCCAGTCCAAATAAGCTCACGCAGACGTACTAGCAACGCAACGAATATTCCTGCACCTGCCGTCATACCAAGCCCTGCTGTCGCCATAAGAAAACCACCCTCGCGTCCTCCCAATTGAAGAGGAATGAAAAACAGAAGATTGGCAAACAAGCTTGTGAAGGCCAATATCATTACACATTGCAAGAAATTAATATCAGGCATTATTACAAGAAGTATAAAATATACCTCCAATGCAGAAGCTACTCTTGATGTAAGTTCCAATAGCACTGCCGAAAAGAATGTCTTAGGATTCTGTGCATGCAGTGATGCAATCTGCTGATCTATCGTATCAAGTTGTTCTTTGTGACTTTCCACAAACCTCTGTGCCCATTTCTTTATAAACGGTAAGTGCTTGATAAAATTCATCACACGATTTGCCAGTCCCTTACGGTAACCAGACATAAAGAACCATATTCCCAATAGACAGAAAGCTCCAATAACCAAGAATAGTAAAGCCATGAAGAGCGTTACTTTTTGTGTGAAGACGAATAGGAATATTGAAAGGAACCAGAACAAAAAGTGGCAGAATACATGGGTCATAGCAAACAATATGACTGATGAAGAAGCCCTTTCTGTACCAATCTTTGGCACTAGAGTCATTATTCTATATGGCACTCCACCCATTAATCCACCAGGGGTGGCATAATTCAACGCAAATCCTGAGATAGTTATCTTGTACAACCATCCAAAACTGATACGTTCGTGCTCTGGCTTAGCTTTCTGCGACTTGATAATAATATACCATGAAGATGTATTAATGAAGTAAAGAAACAACCACAGAAGCAAAACGGCAATAAACCAATACCCGGCATGACGCAACCCGTTCCACACTTGTTGGAAGTCAAGCTGCGTAATCATAATCAAGAGAACGACAAAACCGAATATAAAAAATATGTTTTGATATTTCTTTTTCATCTATTCTCTCTCTTTTTAGGAATTGAAAATCTTATTTTATCTCCATCATCATG
>JAGPKZ010000129.1 GCA_018053665.1 Prevotella sp. | reverse complement strand
AAGGTTGGTTAATAACGATTATGAGTTGTGTTTCGCTGCCCCATACATTTTTCGCCAATGACTTTATATGGAATATATATTTACCAGGTGAGAGATTAGAGTATTCCACATGTGAATCACTTGTGGCGCGTCTCCAAGTGTTGTCTAATCCTTCAAGGTAGTATTGGTATAACTGTGATTCTATATCCTGATATGTGAAGTTTGAGAAATATAATGTCAGTGAGTTTTGTGTATGTTCAAGTGTCATGCGACCTGTATCGTCAATAGCTGAGTTCAAATCACTAGCAGAGTCCTGTCCGTCGTAAATGGAATTGCCGTTTACATGAATGTCGCTTATATATACCTTGGATGCAGATTCGTTATTTTTGATATTTCTTTCATTGGCAGGATTCAGAACTACTAATCCGTAACAGGTTCCGAAAGCAAGTTTACCATTACTTAGTCTCATTGCACTGTTGTCCGCAAAGCTGTTGCTTTGTACGTTGTTGGTAAGAATATACTTCCTCACGTAGTTATCTCTTGTATCCACTCGTGATAATCCTTCATCTGTTCCAGCCCAAATACAGCCGAAACGATCTTTTACCAATGAACGAACGTTGTTGTTGGATAGTCCATCGGTCTTAGAAATCATTCTGAATGTCATTTTGCGTGGCCCTTTTGAAAAGTCGCATTTTACTAGTCCTCCACCGACAGTACCAGCCCAGACAACGTTGTCACGGTCTGGCAAAATGCAATTAACCTCATCAACTGGGAATTTGCCGTTTATCACGTTGTATGCATAAAAGTCATTATTGCTTATGTTGCGCTTGTTGATATTTGCATAATAAAGTCCGTTGAATGTAGCTATATACATATTGCCATTAGGCGTGATTTTCATGTCGTGGATTCTATTCTCATTAAATTCTCCTGTGAGGAGGTTCTTTGCGTTTAGAATTCCGGTATTGCTATATCTTGTCATATAAATACCATATCCCCAACTGCCAATCCATATTCTGCCGTATTTGTCTTCCTCAACACTGAAGAAGTCATTAGCGTCAACATGCTCGCCGTTTGCACGCAAAATCATTTTCTGTCCGTTCAGATAAATGCCGTCACCACGTGTGGCAAGCCATTCGTTTCCTTTAGAATCAATTAGGCAGTCGTATATTCCGGCTTTCATCTTATGCTTGAAGGTGAAAGTCTTTGTCTTTTGGTTAAAGTTGTATAGATTGTTGCACATGGTAGAGACGATGACATTCCCGTCTTTTCCCATGAAAATGTTTTTCATGTAGTTTGTCCAGTCACCTTTCTGCTTATAGTCAATCATGTAATAGGCTGCATTATTGTCGGCTGGAGTGATTCTGCTCAATCCTGCGTTTTCCGCACTTACCCATATACAACCGGTATTGTCGGTAATAATTTCCAAAAGGAAATTGGAATGTATGATAGGATTTTTGTCTTCAGCAGTGAAACGCTGCATTTCGCCGGTTGCATAATTATATGTGAATAATCCTCCACCGTATGTCGCTATATAAAACAAGCCACTCTTAGCCCTTACAATTTTGAAGATACCGTTTTTCTCGTTAGTAGTTTGAAGGTTGGGTATCATCTTTAACATTCTGAAATCTCCAGTTGGTGGGAAAACCCATAGGTTACCGCTCTTGTTGCCTACAAATTGATAGCCATCAATATATCCCTGCTGTGCACCTGCGGGAACTTGCAACTTGCTGTCTTTTTCAAACATTCCGGCATTTATATCTAGCAGGAAAGTGTCATTATTGGTGAATATAATCCATTTTCCACGCCATACAATAGAACCTTTTATCGCTCCGATTCGTCCCATTACGGAAGCCAGCACGCATTTGTTTATCAGTTTGCCGTTTGAGCTGAATATGTAGGCTGTTTGGTTCTTTTTTGAAAATGCTAAAATCTTATCTTTGTATGAAATGCATCCCAAAAATTCAATATTACTCTCGAAAGTACATGCCTTACCTTTGGATGAAATCTTAATCATACCCTTTGTGGATGCTGCCCACACTGCATGATTGTTGTCTTCACAAAGTTCTCTTATGTCGTTACTGTTAAGTTCATGGTTATCTGCAGTGTAGTCAGTTACAGAAAACTCTCCGCTATGGAATGCGATATGTCTTATTCCTGAAGTGTTGCTAAACATCCAAGTGTCACTTCCATAATGTTTTATTTTACGATATGGTCGTTCTGTATCGCCAATACCAGTATAGTCAACAAACTTGTTTTGTTTGATATCAAAACAAGCATGCGTATATGTAGATGTTCCCACCCATAGCAGGTTGTTCTTTTTATCTATATATAATTGTCCTATGTGCTGTGTAAGACTTTTATATCCGTTTTTGCCAAATCCGTTAAAGTTTACAAATCTATAGCCGTCATATCTTGTCAGTCCACTGGTTCCACCAACCCAGATGAATCCGTATGGGTCCTGTACCATAGCCTTTATCGTATTACCGGGCAATCCATTGGTTGTGGAGATACTTTTTGCTTTGTATCTGTTTTCGGTATTTTCGGCATTAGTATTTGTGAAGATTCCAGATAGGCATAATAATGTCAAACTGGCTAATAGTCTTGCTATCATAATGTTTTAATTGTCTAGTATTGTAGTTGGGCACAAAAATACTAAAAAAAAACGATAACTGTACAAAAATACCGATAATTGAATTATATTGCATTTCATGGACCAATTATTATAGTTTACTTTGCACTTAACAATCAAATAACAAATTACTAATGAAACCTCTTTTAAGCCGAGTATTAACGTTAACAGTGATAATTCTCTCATGCTGTGATATCTTGTCTGCTCGTGAGAAATTCAATTTCAATGAAGGTTGGTTATTGAAATTAGGAGATTCCAACGGTTCTGAACTTGTTAGAGCTGATGATAGTCGTTGGATGTCTGTATCTCTTCCACGTGCATGGAATGAAGACGAGGCGTTCCGCCTTCCATGTCACGATCTTTCTGATTCTGTGGTATGGTATAGAAAGCATTTTAATCTGGATAACATCATTCATCGCAAATTTTTTATTGAATTTGAGGGCGTGAAATGGGCAGCCGATGTTTATATCAACGGTCATAAGTTAGGAATATCTGAGAATGGCGTTATGGCTTTCGGTTTTGACCTTACTCCTTATGTAAAGTCGGGTGAGAATGTTATTGCCGTTCGTGTAGATAACAGTTGGAATTATCGTGAACGTGCCACTAATCAACGTTATCAATGGAATGATAAGAATTTCAATGCCAATTATGGCGGTATACCCAAGAATGTATTTCTTTATTCTTCGGACTTACTTTATCAGACGCTCCCTTTATACAGTAATCTGAATACTATCGGCACTTACATATATGGTTCTGATTATGACATCTCAGGTCGTAAAGTTAAGGTGAATGTAGAAAGTCAGGTTCGCAATGAAGACAGTATTCCACGCTCGTTTCGTTTTTCTGCAAATGTAATAGACCGTGAAGGAAACCAAGTGGGCTATTTTGACGGCGAACGCTATACTTTGCAGCCTGGTGAAACTCGTATCTTAAAAGTGAATGGAAACATAA
>JAGPKZ010000011.1 GCA_018053665.1 Prevotella sp. | reverse complement strand
ACACACATGGTGGAGTAGGTGATATGAATTGCAAGAAGTTGCTGAATAGCGTTATCAATCGTATGCTTGATCCTATTCGTGAGCGTCGTCATGAGTTTGAACAGGACATTCCTGAGATTTTCAATATGCTCAAGAATGGTAGTGAGACTGCACGTGCTGCAGCCGCACAGACAATGGACGAAGTAAGAAAGGCAATGCAGATTGATTATTTCAACGATGCTGATTTGATTAAGCAGCAGACCGAAAAGTTTAAGAAGTAACTAGTTCGAAGCTTTTATCTTATTACTAAGATTTAAAGAATTGAATTAAATATAAAAAAGACCCCGATGTGGTAATTACCGCATCGGGGTCTTTTTTATATTGCCTTGTATAAAGTTTTATGCAAGATGAAGACCGTCGTCAGCCAATGTTATCAGCTTCTTCTTGTAAAGGTCGCCTATAGCCTTCTTGAATATCTTCTTACTTACGTGGAACTGGCGTTTTATTTCTTCAGGGTCGCTCTTGTCGTTTACTGTGCAGTGACCGTCATTATCCTTCATATAGTTAAGTAATGTTGTAGAGAAGTCTTCTACCGCAGCAATACCTAAAGGCTGTAAAGATATATCAATCTTGCCGTCGGGGCGCATGTTGCTCACGTATGCCTTCATGCGGTCACCTGTATGAATATACTTGAATACCTGATCTTCATAAATCAGTCCGGGATATGAATTGTTTACGATGACCTTGAAACCTAATTCAGTCTTCTGCCATATCAGAATGTCAATTTCAGAACCTCTTTTTAGTTCGCAAGTATCGTCAATTTCTTTCAGATAATGTTCTATTTTTGCACTGGCAACAATACGGTAGCTGTCTTCATCAATATGTATGTGGACTATAAAACTATCACCAATCTCCATGCGCTTCTTCTGCTCTCTGAACGGGCAGAAAATATCTTTTGTCAGTCCCCAGTTAAGGAATGCGCCATATTCATTCACCCAAGAACATGTCAGATATGCGAAATCACCTACTAGTGCCAATGGCTTTTCGGTGGTAGCGATAGGTCTTTCGTCTTGGTCTAGATATACAAAGCATTCTATTTCGTCACCAGGTTTAGTTCCTTCAGGTACGTATTTCTGTGGCATAAGAATTTCTCCCTCACGACCTGCGTCAAGATACATTCCGAAAACCTCGCCGAAACCTTCACGTAGGGCTTCTTCTTTTACACGTAGGAGATTGTACTCTCCAAGTCTTATTTCTTTTAACATAATTTTTTTGTTTTACTTGATATAAGCATCAAATCATTTAGCGTGATGAGGCTCATATCTTCTTGTTAATTAAATGGGTGTTGTAGCCTCGGCTTCCTCCACAGCCTCTGGATTAGCTAGCAAGCCGTCTTTCATGTGTATTGTGCGGTCGGTGATTTCTGCAAGTCCCTCATCATGAGTTACAATTACGAATGTCTGACCGAATTTATCCCTCAGGTCGAAAAACAGCTGATGCAGTTCTGCCTTGTTTTTTGAGTCCAGACTACCAGATGGTTCGTCTGCAAGGATAACCGCAGGATTGTTTATTAAAGCTCTTGCCACAGCCACGCGTTGCTTTTCACCTCCAGACAACTCGGCAGGCTTATGATTAGCTCTGTCGCTTAGTCCCATGAAATTGAGCAGTTCGTTAGCTCTCTTTGTCGCTTCTTTGTTGCTTTTCCCTGCTATGTATGCAGGAATCATAATGTTTTCCAGAGCCGTGAACTCAGGCAGAAGCTGGTGGAACTGGAATACGAAACCTATATGCTTGTTGCGGAAATCGCTGAGTTTCTTTGTCGACAAGGTGCTTATGTCAACGCCATCAATGGTGATAGAACCTTTGTTTGGCTTGTCCAATGTACCAATAATCTGCAATAGGGTGGTCTTTCCGGCACCAGATGGTCCGACGATACTTACTATTTCCCCTTTCTTAATATGTAAGTCTATGCCTTTTAATACTTGTAGGCTTCCAAAACTTTTTGTTATGCCTTTGATATCTATCATAATATGTATTTATTTCTTGTTTTTAAATTTTATCATCCATTGTCTGAAGAACTGGTATGGACTATGTTCTTCAGAAAGTTGCAGTTTAGTGAATGTCATTCCGGAAACATCCCCATATTGGTCAGGGAAGATTATCATCAAACTGTTGCTGTTAAAGAATCTGGTAAGTTGTTCTGGAAGAGAATCAAATGACGGTAGGTATGATATTGTTCCCTTTCTTGCTGTCACAACAACAAACAGATGGTCATCATTGACATTAATAGCTAATTTAGGCAGTTCATCCCAATCTTCAAACGCCACATATTCTGCTCTTACGTCAGTATGCCTGTTCTGTATGTATTCGTTAATCAGCGACAGAGTTCCTCTGTTACCATGAAACTGTATTCTACAATTCAGATTTGCTGCCATTCTTGAAAGTCTTTCAAGCCATCTGTAGAATCCAGGTTCAAATTCAGCTTTCTTTGGTACAGCCACCTGTATTCTTCTGAAAGTGTTTATTGGTTGTAGACACCTTACAATCATTATCTGTCTTGAAATATCGTTAAACAGGTTTTGCGTGATGTTTCCCCAGAAGCTCTTGTAGTTTCCATGCCCTTCGTGCATACCAATTATAATTTCTGATGCCGAATATTCTTTAAACGCATGTGATATGCCGTTGCTTATGTTAGTAGCTATTCTGCTTTGTACAATCATTCTTACGTTGGCAGCGTTTGCTGTCATTTCCATATATTTCAGTGTGTTTTTTCCTTTCTCCTGATTATATGTCAGATTCAGATCATCAAGAACCACGTTCAGTCCAATAATTCCCCTATTGAGCTTAGTGTTTCTCATCATTATACCAATTTTCACTAATTCGTTGGCAGTTTCCTTTTCTGCTACAGGAATAAGAATTTTCTCGTCATCGGCAGTCTTATCTTCATTAATTTTATTTTTGTTTGTAAGTGCAATTTTGCGTGCAGCTCTTTCTGTGGTAAACGAACTGAATATACATGTTACAAGAATAAGTATAATCGTACCGTTGAGCACATCGTCGTTAAGCAGTCTTTGACCGTCTGGAAGTATAATATTGTATCCCACCAACACTGCTGCAAGAGTTGCGCCAGCCTGCGCGTTGCTCAATCCATAAATAAGTTCGCGCTCAACACTCTTCATGTTGAATATCTTTTGTGTGGCAAGTGAAGCTATCCATTTGCTTGATAATGCTATGGCAATCATTACACATGCAGCCTTAATAGTGCCGAAGCCTGCGAATATAATGCTCACGTTGACTAACATACCAACTCCGATAAGGAAATAAGGAATGAAAAGTGCGTTGCCCACAAATTCTAGATGTGTCATCAGTGGAGATACGTTTGGCACATATCTGTTAAGTACAAGTCCGGTGAGGAATGCTCCAAGCAGTCCTTCCATACCAATAAACGCCATCATCCCTGCTCCGAGAAATGTCATTGCAAGCACGAATATGAATTGTGTTACGTTCTCTTCATATCGTTGAAAGAAGTATCTCGCTATTCGCGGAAAGAAATATATGATGATAAAAAAAACGACACAGAGTTTAAATATCAGCATAACCCAGAACATTCCGTTAACTTCTCCCTTAAACATGCCCCCTACAATGGCAAGCACAAGCAATGTCAACGTGTCTGTAATAGCTGTTGCTCCGACAGCAATTGTTACACTTCTTTGTTTTGACAAGCCGTATCTCAATACTATAGGATAAGCGATTAGTGTATGTGAAGCATACATACTAGCAAGAAGTATTGATGTGAGAACTCCATATTTCAGTAGCGATGTGTTGAGTGCAAAGCCTATAATCATTGGAATCGCAAATGCAAGTATACCATGCGTTGACGTCTTAATTCTGCTCTTTCTGAAGTCAGTCATGTTCATTTCTAGTCCGGCAAGAAACATGATATAGTAAAGCCCCACTTTGCCAAACAACTCAAACGAACTGTCGTATGACAGAATGTCGAAACCGTGCGGACCTACAATGACTCCCGCTAGTATCATCCCTATGAGATGTGGAATGCGCAATTTGCCCATTAGGATAGGCGCAAACAGGATGATACATAGGACAATGAAGAATATCCATGTAGGATCTGTTATCGGAAGATATTGCGATATATTTTGCATAAAAGCTGCACGATTTATAAATGATAATGCAAAGGTGCAAAAAAAATATCACTTTTGAATGGTATTAATATGAAAAGTTGTATTTTTGCAACTGAAATTAAATTAATTTTAAAAGATATCAATATGAAAGTAGCAATTGTTGGCGCAAGTGGAGCTGTAGGACAAGAATTCCTGCGTATTCTTGCAGAAAGGAATTTCCCAATGGATGAACTGGTTTTATTTGGCTCTAAACGCAGCGCAGGGTGTAAATACAATTTTAAGGGAAAAGACTACGAAGTTAAGCTTTTGCAGCATAATGATGATTTCAAGGATGTTGACATCGCATTTACTTCTGCTGGTGGTGGCACTTCAGAGGAGTTTGCTGAAACCATAACTAAATATGGTGCAGTGATGATAGACAACTCTAGTGCTTTCCGTATGGAAAATGATGTTCCTTTGGTTGTGCCAGAAGTTAATGCTAAGGATGCTCTTGACAGGCCACGCAATATTATTGCAAATCCTAATTGCACAACTATCATGATGGTTGTTGTGTTGAAACCTATAGAGAACATCAGCCATATTAAGAAAATCCATATATCTAGTTATCAGAGTGCAAGTGGTGCCGGTGCTGTAGCAATGGCAGAACTTCAGCAGCAATATAAGGAGTTGGTTGAGGAAGGTGAGGTTAAGACAATCAGTAAATTCCCTCATCAGTTGGCTTACAACGTGATTCCACAGATTGATAAGATGACAGAGAATGACTATACAAAAGAGGAGATGAAGATGTATAACGAGACTCGCAAGATTATGCACAGCGATGTTCGCACTAGTGCCACTTGTGTACGTGTAAGTTCTCTTCGTTCTCATTCAGAAAGTGTATGGTTTGAAACCCAAAAACCAGTATCTGTTGCTGAAATACGTAAGGCTCTAGAGGCTGCTCCTGGTGTAACTCTTGTAGACGACCCTCAGAACTATGTATATCCAATGCCACTTGAGAGTGCAGGAAAGGATGATGTTTATGTAGGTCGTGTTCGTAAGGATTTAGCTGATGATAATGGCAATACATTGTGGCTAACAGGTGATCAGATTCGTAAGGGTGCTGCACTGAATGCTGTTCAGATTGCTGAATACCTTATTGAGGTAGGAAATGTAAAATAAATAACGCTTGTGCGTATTCGCGGATGAAAATGCCGACAAGAACTAATTATGAAGAAATTGCTTATATTGGTCCTTACCTCAATTCCATTCATGGGTATGGCACATAGTGATGATTTTGGTATATATACTTCTTTAGATGTCGTGAAAACAGTATCCAACCGACTGAGTATTGATGTCGGGACAGAATACCGTTCTCACGATCATGTTAAAACTACCGACAGGTATAGTCTGGGAATGTCTGCAGACTATAAATTGCAGTCTTGGCTTTCTGTTGGAGCTGGCTATGACTTACTTAATGATAATATAGAAAAATATTCTTGTTCAAATGCAGGAACTCCTCAGAAATACGTAAAATATTGGCGTCCACGTCACCGTTTCCATATTGATTTCATTGGAAAAGTGGCTTTAGCAAATATTAAATTGTCGTTGCGTGAGCGTTGGCAATATACTTATATACCAGAGAAAACTGTTGATGGACAATATGATTACAGTTTAGGATGTGGTGATGAAATAGCCGTTACTTATCTTGGAACAGGTGATAATGTTCTTCGTAGTCGTGTAAAACTTGAATATGATACTCATACTTTTATGACGCCTTATGCAAGTGTTGAAATGTATAATGGTTGGAAAATAGAAAAGATGAAATATATTATAGGCTCAGATTTCTGTATTTCAGCCATGCACAAGCTTGGCTTATATTATATGTATCAGACAGTTAGCTGTTTGAATACAAATATCCATATTGTGGCAGCTGGTTATAAATTCTGTTTCTAAGCTGATTGTCTTAGCGGGTACAAAAGTGCGGCAATATAAATTAATGTTCAATCCTCATTTATTGGGAAAATAGTCAAAATCTTATATATTTTTGAAAACTAATTATTATCTTTGCACATTATGAAAGAAATATATT
Organism: Prevotella sp.; assembly: GCA_018053665.1. Classification (GTDB taxonomy): domain Bacteria; phylum Bacteroidota; class Bacteroidia; order Bacteroidales; family Bacteroidaceae; genus Prevotella. The sequence continues at coordinate 32,071 of JAGPKZ010000011.1, read as the reverse complement.
TAGCCGGAGGATGTTTCTGGGGAACAGAACATTTCTTCAAACAAATAGACGGAGTATTAGAAACAAAAGTTGGATTTGCAAATGGGCATATACAAAATCCGACATATAAAGAAGTGTGCACTGATACGACCGGCTTTGCAGAAACAGTGTATATTAAATATGATGAGAAGAAAATAAGTCTGGAGTTCTTACTTAATATGTACTTCAAAGCGATTGATCCAACAAGTGTGAACAAACAAGGTGGTGATCGTGGTACACAATACCGTACGGGTGTCTACTATACATCTGAAGACCAGCTTCCTGTTATAGAGAAGGTCTTTAACCAACAGCAAAAAGAATTATCCCAACCAATTGCTGTTGAAATCAAAGCCCTTCAGAATTTCTATGCAGCTGAAGAATTTCATCAAGATTATCTGGATAAAAACCCGAACGGATATTGTCATTTACCTTTAGCATTATTTGAATTTGCCAGAAAAGCTAAGGATAATGGGCCTCATAATCAAGGCTTTAAGTAATAATTTACTTGCCTTCACTTAAATTCAGATAACCGGTAACACGCTTTACAGCATCTTTGTTATCAGAACTTACAAAGATATGAAAATACTCTTTACCATTGGTTAATATCAAGGATATTAACCAATATTTCCATGTAGAAGAGGATGCGTTTCTATATAGAAACGGAAATTTTATATCGATGAAACGTAAACGTTTGATCGTAAGAATGGAAACTTTATGTCGTAAGAATGAAAACGTTTGATCGTAGAAATGAAATTCCAGTTCTTTTAAACGTTTTTTGCTAAAGCAAAATGCGATTTTAAGTATGATTACGTTTTTGATTAAGGTGCTATTTATCGTATTAAGTCCGTTTTTATTTGTTGATAATCAAAGTAATCTCCCACATGTAGTTTTAAAAATAAACAGTGTCGAAGTGTCTAATAGTTGTGTATCAGACTGTTAGGATGCCCTTTTGCTTAAAATAAGTGTCAGCCAAGAGGCTGTGTTTTGTGCGTTTTATCGATGAAATGCAAAATAGGGTATGATTCAGAGGCGATTTTTCCTGTGCAAAAACATGTGTTTTAGATAGAAATTCAGTGACCATGACAAAAAAGCTGATTTGGTTATTCAAAAATTGATGACATTAAACACGACATTTGATTTCACGGGAAATCACATCTAAGTTAGTGATAGTCAGTTTGTTGCCACTTCGACGCTAGTATTTTGAAAACTCGTCAGTGCGCGCGCATGAGCGCGTACATTATATAGTAATTATTTTGTGTCAGCATCATTTGTGTTTTTATCTTCTATAAATGCAGTAGCTAAAAATTCCGTTTTATTCTTCGCAATCCCTTTGAATAAAGGCTTTTTCACATGAATATAGCTCTGTAGCTAAAACAGGAAAAAGTGCATGATAGGCTTTGAATGCAAAATAAGGAAAATATTAAAATCTTACATGAAATGCCATACTTTTTATATTCATAAAACGTGTTTTTTTGAAATCAGATGTCGAATTTCATCAAAAAAAATAGAAATATAAAATATTACTGCAACTTTTCTGCAACTTTTGCGTCTATATAAACAAATACAAGTTATATATCTTTGCATTAAAGATGATAGGTATTGACTAAAAGACAGTAAGACGAATTTAATAAACAACAATATTCCAAAAAATGCAGTGTAGCCTGCATGAAACGGGGTGACAAATATTTCGGCAGGGAGTACTCTCTCCACTTCCTGCCGGATATTTGTTTTTGATTTAATAAATACCGTTGTCTGTTATAGTAATCTGCTTTATTTGTTTTGATAAATTTAAACTTCAATAAAATATTTGTTTGGGTAATATTGTTTTTATATATTTGCATTTCCAAGAAATGGGAAGTCAATATTTAGGCTATGCCCAGATAATAAAAATATAATATGAGTACTGTAATTTATCCTTCACCAATATTCGGTCCAATTCATAGTCGCCGACTTGGTATTTCCTTAGGAATAAACCTTATGCCGTCTGACGGAAAGGTGTGCACATTTGACTGTATTTACTGTGAATGTGGATTTAACGACCAACGTGTTCCTAAACAGAAACGTCCTACTCGAAACGAGGTGGCTTTGGCTCTGGAAAAGAAGTTGAAGGAGATGCATGAACTGAATGTTCATCCAGATGTGCTTACTTTTGCAGGTAATGGAGAGCCAACCGCTCATCCTGATTTTTATAATATTATACTTGATACCGTAGAACTTAGAAATCAATATTGTCCTGATGCTAAGATAAGTGTGTTGAGTAATAGTACGTTTGCTAACAAAGAAAAGGTAAGAGCTGCATTGATGCTAGTTGATAATAATATACTTAAAATAGATACTGTTGACCCGGAATACATACAACGTGTAGACCGTCCGACACAACAATCTTATGACATCAGTAAAATTATTGATAATCTAAAACTTTTCAACGGACATGTGATCGTACAGTCAATGTTCTTGAAAGGTAAAACCGTTGATGGTATTGATGTAGATAACACTTGCGAAAAATACGTGAAACCTTGGCTTGACGCAATATTAAGTATTCAGCCGCAGGAGGTTATGATATATACCATAGACCGTGAGACTCCAGATCAGAAACTTGAAAAGGCGACACATGCAGAATTAGATGCTATTCGCGATAGAGTTATCGCTGCTGGTATACCTTGTACTGCTTCATATTGAAACAACATATTGTGATAACTATTTTAGTTAAGAGTAAATATTCAGCTTATGAAAACAGACGTAACAACGATTTCTAATCTTGTACTGGATAAGTATCTAGGCAAATGGTATGAGATTGCTCGTATAGACAATCGTTTTGAACGTGGCATTAGTAATGCGATTGCAGAATATTCGCAGAATCCTAATGGCACTATCAAAGTAGTAAATTCGGGTGTTGATATAAAAACAGGTAGAATGAAGAGCGTTGTTGGAAAAGCAAAGACAACCTCTATTCCTGGACTTCTTAGAGTTTCGTTTTTTTGGATATTTTATTCTGATTACAGAGTCCTAGCCTTAGGTGAAAACTACAATTGGGCATTGGTAGGCGGAAGTTCTTCAAAATACTTATGGATACTTTCCCGTACGTCAATATTGCCAGATGAAGATTTGGCTTTGGCCATATCTGAAGCTTCTCGTCGTGGATATAATACAGCCAGATTGATTTACCCTTGGAAGTAATAGGCAAAACTTAGTTCTATTAAGAGTTAATTGCTGTTAAACTATTGCGTTATCATCACTTTTGCACTATCTTTGCAAGATATTTGGTGTAATACACTCTTTTATTAAATGGGAAAGAAACGTAAAACATCCCGCAATCGTCACGGATTGCAGGTTATAACTTTATGCATAAGCACCGCAATGGTGCTTGTCTTATTGGGTATGGTAGTATTTTCTGTGCTTACAGCCAGAAACTTATCTACTTATGTTAAGGAGAACCTTGTTGTAACAATGATGCTTCAGGACGATATTACAAATCCTGAGGCTCAGCAGTTGTGTAATATGATTCATCACCGTCCGTATATAAATAAGATTACATATATTAGCAAGGAATCCGCTCTAAAAGAACAGACTGAGGCTATGGGAACAGACCCTTCTGAGTTTATTGGTGCTAACCCTTTTCTTGCTTCAATAGAAGTTCAGTTGAAAGGCGACTACGCCAATAATGATTCATTGAAATGGATAACAAAAGAACTGAAGAAATATCCTAAGGTTGGAGATATAACATATCAGCAGGCTTTGGTGAACAGTGTGAACGATAATCTGCAAAAGATTAGTCTTGTACTTCTAGTGTTGGCTATATTGCTTACTTTTGTATCGTTCTCTTTGATAAACAATACAGTTCGTCTAGGTATATATGCACGTCGTTTCTCTATTCATACAATGAAACTAGTTGGGGCGTCATGGAAATTTATACGTTATCCTTTCGTGATGCGTGCCATTTTTGTAGGTCTGATTGCTGCTCTTGTTGCTATAGCCGTGTTGGGAACATGCTTATATGCACTATACAACTATGAACCAGGAATCTTGACAGTCGTTACATGGGATATTGTTGCCATTACAGCTATATCGGTGTTCCTTTTTGGCATCATCATTACCGCAATATGTTCAAGTCTATCTGTCAACAAGTTCTTGAAGATGAAGGCAGGTGACCTTTATAAGATTTGATAAATAACGAATAAAAACTAAAAAATAATGGATAAGAAGAATTTTGCTTTCGACAAAACCAACTTTATCTTGGTGGCTGTCGGTGTGGCTATTATCATCCTCGGATTTATTCTCATGGGTGGTGCTGGCTCAACAGAAAATACATTTAATCCTGAAATATTCAGTGCAATGCGTATAAAGGTTGCTCCTGTAGTGTGTTTCGTAGGTTTTATATCTATCATATACGCTATTATCCGTAAACCAAAAGATGAAAATAACGCTGCTGAATAATGGATTTAATACAAACAATTATCATTGCCATTGTAGAGGGCTTAACTGAATTTCTGCCAGTATCGTCAACTGGTCACATGATAATAACTCAGAATTTACTAGGTGTTCAACAAGGTAATCCTTTTGTTCATGCATTTACATTCATTATACAGTTTGGAGCAATTCTATCAGTAGTATGTTTATATTGGAAAAGATTTTTCCAGATGAGGAACTATGAGGAATTTATCAGTAAGATGAAATTCTATGGACTTCTTATCGTTGGAGTTATACCAGCTGTAGTTGTTGGTTTGGCCGCAAAAAAATCAGGACTACTTGATAGGTTACTTGACAGTGTTGAAGTCGTTGCTGTTATGCTAGTGCTAGGAGGAATCTTCATGCTGTTTTGTGATAGAATATTCAATATGGGCAGAGAAGAGAATAAAGTAACTTGCAAGCGCGCTTTCTTTATAGGTCTGTTCCAGTGCCTTTCTGTTATTCCAGGAATGAGTCGCAGTATGTCGACTATCGTAGGTGGAATGCAGCAGAAACTAACACGCAAGAATGCAGCTGAATTTTCTTTCTTCCTTGCCGTACCAACAATGGCTGGTGCTACACTGCTTGATTTGATTGAAATGTTTGGTGAAGACACAAAATGGGCAACATCAAATAATATAATGTTATTGATAGTAGGATGCGTTATTGCATTTTTCGTTGCTTTGTTGGCAATGAAATGGTTTGTTAGTTTCCTTACCAAATATGGTTTTAAGGCATTTGGCTGGTATCGTATTGTTGTTGGATTGATAATCTTGGTAATGCTTTTAACAGGGCATTCACTAGTAATGGCTAGTTAATGAGTATGGATTTTAAAGCAGGTGAGGTGTTTGCGATAGACAAGCCTTACCAAATATCTAGTTTTGGAGCATTGGCGCATGTGCGCTATGTGCTTTCACATGAACTTGGATATAAAGTTAAAATCGGTCATGCCGGAACGTTGGATCCTTTGGCAACAGGTGTGCTGGTATTGTGTACGGGTAAGGCGACCAAGCGCATTGAGGAATTTCAATTACATACAAAGGAATATGCCGCTACTTTGCAGTTGGGTGCTACAACGGTGAGCTATGATATGGAGCATGAGGAGAATGAGAAATTCCCTACAGAACATATTACTAGTGAACTGATATGCAGTATACTGCAACAGTTTATCGGTGATATTGAACAAGTTCCGCCTACTTATAGTGCAGTGAAGGTAAACGGAGATCGTGCTTGTGACTTGTGCCGTGCTGGTGAAGAAGTAAAGCTGAGATCCAAAAATGTACACGTTGAGGAAATTGAGGTGACAGACTTTGACGCAGAAAAGATGCAACTCAGCATTCGTGTTGTATGTGGAAAGGGAACATATATACGCGCTTTGGCACGTGACTTAGGCCGTGCACTTGGCAGCGGCGCATATTTGACAGCATTAAGACGCACAAGAGTTGGCGATTTTACAGTAGATAAATGTCTCGATTATGAGCATATTAAAGAATGGTTAGTACAAACTGAAAAATAAACATGAAGTTATCACAGTTCAAATTTAATCTGAATAAGGAACAGGTAGCCCTGTATCCACACAGTTTCACTCGTGAATTCACAAATGATGATGGCGTCAAGGAATCTTTCAAGGTGACTCGTCGTGATGAGAGCCGTCTGATGGTGCTACACAAAAAGTCTGGTGAAATAGATATGTTCAAAAAGGATTCTAAGGGTAATCCTATTGAGGGTGAATATCTGGAATTTCGCAATATACTTGATTATTTTGGCGAAGGCGATACCTTCGTTTTTAATGATACAAAGGTTTTTCCTGCACGTCTTTATGGCACAAAGGAAAAAACCGATGCAAAGATAGAGGTATTTTTGTTGCGTGAACTCAATGAAGAGATGCGCTTGTGGGATGTTCTTGTAGAACCAGCTCGCAAGATTCGTATAGGAAATAAGCTTTTCTTTGACGAAACTAGTACAATGGTTGCTGAGGTTATAGACAATACAACAAGCCGTGGTCGTACGCTTCGTTTTCTATATGATTGTGATCATGACGAGTTTAGACATGATTTGTTCTCACTAGGCGAGGCTCCATTGCCACGTTATATTATAGATAACCGCGAGAGTAATCATGCTACACCTCAAGATCTTGAAGATTTTCAGACAGTATATGCCAAGAATGAAGGAGCTGTAACAGCTCCTGGTACTGGATTGCACTTTAGTCGTGAACTGATGAAACGTTTGGAGATACGTGGAATCAATGATGCTTATATAACATTGCATTGTGGACTTGGAAACTTTAATCCTATTGAGGTTGAAGATTTGACGAAACATAAGATGGATTCTGAGCAGATGGTTATTACAGCTGAGGCTTGTGACTTGGTAAACAAGACAAAGCAAAACGGACATCATGTCCTTGCCATTGGTACTAGTGTTGTTAAGGCAACTGAAACGGCTGTCGGTACAGATGGTCTGTTGAAGGAATACTCTGGCTGGACAAATAGGTTCATCTTCCCTCCATTTGATTTTGGATTGGCAGACTGTATGGTTTCCAATTTCTATCATCCATATTCTACATTACTTATGTCAACAGCTGCTTTCGGTGGTTATGACATAGTTATGGAATGTTACAAGAGAGCTTCTGCTAACGGTTATATGTTTGGCTGCTATGGCGACTCTTTGTTGATACTTAACGATTGATAATTGATAACAACATTGGCTTTACATAAAGTTTACCTAGGTTTGGGCTCAAACATAGGAAACCGTAAGCGCAATATGCGCGAAGCTGTTCAATACATGGAAGGCTTGATTGGTACGGTAATGCACCAGTCGGCTCTATATGAGACTGAACCGTGGGGATTTGAAAGTCCCAATCTCTTTATAAATATGTGCGTTTGCGTGGAAACACCTCTTGCTCCTAGACAATTGCTTGAGGCAACACAGGACATAGAGAAACGCATGGGGAGAGTGGGAAAGTCTGTAAATCATGAGTATCAGGACCGCATAATAGACATAGACATATTGCTTTATGATGATTTGACGGTAGATGAACCTGACTTGAAAATTCCTCATCCGTTGATGAAGGAGAGAGAGTTTGTGATGAATCCCCTAAATGAGATATTGAAAAAGAAGTAATTGTTGGTTTTGTTCTGATGTATCAAAACCATAATGATAAAAAAAATCCCGCAACTCAATAGAGATGCGGGATTTTCTTATTCTTAATCCGATAACCAGATTACTTACGAAGACCGAGTTCCTTAATGATAGCACGGTAGCGATTGATGTCGCGAGCGTAAAGATAATCAAGCAATGCACGGCGCTTACCTACAAGCTGAGTAAGTGAACGAGTTGTCACTTTGTCCTTGCGGTTAACCTTTACATGCTCAGTAAGATGCTTGATACGGAATGTGAAAAGAGAGATCTGGCTCTCTGCAGAACCTGTGTCAGTAGCAGACTTACCATACTGGTTGAAGATTTCTTCCTTCTTTGCTTTGTCTAAATACATAGCTTTGAATTTGATTAAATATTTGCATCATTACATCCTTCGGGTGTCAAACTGCCTTAATCACAACAGTCACGCTCTCGAATGCATCGGATTCTCCGAAAATGCGCTGCAAAGTTAGCAATAAAAGTTAAAAGTAAAGTGCTATAATTAGATAGATTTATTCGCTATAACGTTTTTTAACGTGCCTATATAAACCATTAGTAATCAATAATGAACAATACCTCAGTTATTTTTTGTAATTTTGCATCGAAATTGTAATTTAGCATATTTAAGGTAAAGAAATGCAAGACATTAGAAACATTGCAGTAATTGCACACGTCGATCACGGAAAAACAACATTGGTCGACAAAATGATGCTCGCTGGAAAACTCTTCCGTGACGGACAGGATAACAGTGGCGAAGTTCTTGACTCCAATGATTTGGAGCGTGAGCGAGGTATAACCATTCTTTCAAAGAATGTATCAATAAACTGGAAAGGCGTAAAAATCAATATTCTTGATACTCCCGGACACTCTGACTTCGGTGGAGAGGTTGAGCGTGTGTTGAATATGGCGGATGGCTGTCTTTTGCTTGTTGATGCTTTTGAGGGTCCTATGCCTCAGACTCGTTTCGTTTTGCAGAAAGCTTTGCAACTCGGATTAAAGCCAATCGTTGTAGTTAATAAAGTTGATAAGCCAAACTGCCGCCCTGAGGAAGTGTATGAAATGGTTTTCGACCTTATGTGTGATCTTAATGCCACTGAGGAACAACTTGATTTCCAAGTTGTTTATGGTTCGGCTAAGAATGGTTGGATGGCAGAGGATTGGAAAAATCCAACAGATAATATCGAATATCTACTTGATAAGATTATAGAAATCATCCCTGCTCCAAAACATCTTGAAGGAACTCCACAGATGTTGATTACTTCTCTTGACTATTCTAGTTATACAGGTCGTATAGCTGTCGGTCGTATTCACCGTGGTGAATTGAAGAATGGAATGAACATTACGATTTGTCATCGTGACGGAACTACTGAAAAGACAAAGATCAAGGAATTGCGTACTTTCGAAGGCATGGGTCACAAGCCTGCAGCTATAGTTGAAAGTGGTGATATCTGTGCTGTCGTAGGTTTGGAGCGTTTTGAGATCGGTGATACTATTGCTGATTTTGAAAATCCAGAAGCATTGCCACCTATTGCTGTTGATGAGCCTACGATGAGTATGCTTTTCACCATCAATGATTCTCCATTCTTTGGTAAAGAAGGCAAATTCTGTACCAGCCGTCATATCAATGACCGTTTGCAGAAAGAACTCGAAAAGAACCTTGCTTTGCGTGTAACTCCTTGTGAGGATTCAACAGATAAATGGATTGTCAGTGGTCGTGGTGTACTCCACCTTAGTGTGCTTGTTGAGACAATGCGCCGTGAGGGTTACGAACTTCAGGTTGGTCAGCCACAGGTAATTTACAAGCAAATTGATGGTGTTAAGTGTGAACCTGTTGAGGAACTCACGATTAATGTGCCACAAGACTATTCTAGCAAGATGGTAGATATGGTTACTCGCCGTAAGGGTGAACTAACAGGTATGGATACTGAGGGTGATCGTGTAAATATCACATTTGATATCCCTTCACGTGGTATCATTGGTCTTCGTACAAATGTACTTACTGCAAGTCAGGGTGAGGCTATCATGGCACATATATATAAGGAATACCAGCCATACAAGGGCGAAATTACCCGTCGTATAAACGGTTCAATGATTGCCATGGAGACAGGTACTGCCTTTGCTTATTCAATAGATAAACTCCAGGATCGCGGTAAATTCTTCATTGACGCTGGAGATGACATTTATAATGGCCAGGTTGTAGGTGAGCATGTTCATGATAATGATTTAATTATAAATGTAACTAAGGCAAAACAGCTTACCAACGTACGTGCCAGTGGTAGTGATGATAAGGCTCGTGTAATTCCAAAGACTGTAATGAGTCTTGAGGAATGTCTGGAATATATCAAGGAAGATGAATATGTAGAGGTGACTCCGAAGAATATGCGTATTCGTAAGATAATCCTTGACCACCAGGGCCGTAAGCGTTCAAATAAGATTTAATATTTATAAATCTATATTATGACTGGATTATACATTTTTATAGCACTTATAGCAGTCGCCCTCATAGGATGGGGCGTTGCTGAATTGAAAAGCCGTACAATAACATTCGAACATTCTGAAGCTGAAAAAGAAGAGGCAGAACTCATTCATAAAGAGCAGGAGGAACGTGAATTCAAGGAGCAGGATCTTAAGGATTTGCTAGCTCATAATAGTACAAAAGGCTACAATGCAGTAGATTAAATGCAATAAATTCAATATCAAGGCGTTTCATAATAAAATACATTTTATTATGAAGCGCTTTTTCTTTTTATTATCTGTTTGTGCAACGACATTCTTTTGCAATGCACAGAGTCGTGTTGGAACATTTTCAATCATTCCAAAGGTTGGTGTCTGTCTGTCTAATATGACCGACAATGATTTTGTTATTGGTGGAAAAACAACTTGTTCGCCAAAATACAAAGCTGGTTTTACTGGTGGCGTTGAGACTGAGTATCAGTTGACATCGCCGTTGAGTATTTCTCTTGCTGCATTGTATACAATGCAGGGTTGCCGATATCTTAACGAAAGTGGATTGGTTGCTTCTTCATCTGTTAACTATGAAGGATATTCTAATCATACAGTTAACTTACATATAATAAATGTGCCGCTTACATTTAATTATTATGTGGCTGAGGGATTGGCTGTGAAAGCTGGTGTGCAAATGGGATTTGCTATTGATACCAACGAAAAGTATGATGTAACACCTTTTACTATAAAGGACCATACAGGGGAGCACATTTATGGCGATATGGTGAATTACGATAAAAATACAAACGATAAATACAAGAGTGTTGATGTTTCAATACCTTTGGGCGTGTCTTATGAATATATGAACGTTGTCGTTGATGCAAGATATAATATTGGTATCACAAAAAACAATAAGGTGAATGATTCCAAGAGCAATTTCTTTGCACTGACTGTAGGATATAAGTTTGATATGTGAAATAGATAATGAATAAATTACTTAATACTTTAATACTATTAATCCTTATTTTTACACAGACTTCTTGCGAGCGGGTAACTTTTGATAAGTCTGGTGTGGAGAATAAAAATGGTTTTGAACTTAATTTCCATGTAGGAAACATTGATACTCGTAGTATCGTTGACGTGTCAAAAGTGTGTAATAAGATTAACTTTGCCGTATATGACAGTATTGGTGACAGGGTTAAATCTATCAGTCAATGTTCTGATTATGATAATGATTTCGGTACAATTAAAGTATCCTTACCAAAAGGAAACTATAAGGTGGTGACTTTAGCGCATAGTGGCAACGCAAATGCCTCTACTACAAACATGAACAGAATAACTTTTAATGGAAAGGTGACAGATACATTCTTTTATAGTAATGATATTAACGTGAATGGAAACTCTGATTATCAGATGACTCTTAAAAGATGTGTAGCAAAGATATTATTCACGGTAGAGGATAAGGTTCCTGAAGATGTTAAGCAGATAAAGTTTTATTATACTGGGGGGAGCAGTACTTTAGACGGAGTTAGCGGCTGGGGATGTGTAAACTCACGACAGACAGAAATACGTGATGTTCAAGTTGAGGCTCATGCTGATTCTTCAGTTTATGAATTATATACATTCCCCCACGATGCCAATAGTTTTTTGAATATAACCGTTTCATGCCTTGATGAGTCTGGAAATAAAGTTTATGAGCAGCTGTTTGAGGATGTTCAGGTTTCAATGTGCGGCACTACATCCTGTAATGAAAAATTGTTCTCCGGAGGTGAAGTGAGTTCGTCAAAAGGTGTTGCCCTGAAAGCTAATGATGAATGGAGTGATGGAGGAGTATATAAATATTGATGAAAAAGCGTAAGTTGGCAATTATAATGAAATTGCCAACTTTTAAAAAAATATTGTCTACTTAGGATATACCATATTTTCTTCTTTGATATTTTCCAATACTTCGTGCAGATATTTAGCTGCTTCGTATTTTGCCATTGGAAGATCATGAAGAAGATAATTGCCGCAGTCTTTTGCTGCAGCTCCAGGTATTTCGCCTTCGAAATTCGCAACAAACTTAAAGGTTCGCTTCATAAGTTCAATAATATCCTTGCTTTCCACATCTCCCTTGACTAGCAAATAGTTGCCTGTAAGACATCCCATAGGTCCCCAATATATTATGCGGTCTTTCCATTCTGCATCATTGCGAAGATATGTTGCGGCAAGATGTTCAATAGTGTGTATTGCTCCATTATGCAATGCTGGTTCTCTGTTGGGCTCCTTCATCCTGATGTCAAAAGTGGTGACGGTTTCGTTGCCTACATTATCTTTGCGGCTAACATAAATACCACGAAGAAGAGCATCGTGATTTATAACAAAACTTGGTATCTTATCCATAATCATTTATTTATAGCGTCAATAAAACTCTTTGTAACTTCAAAACTTCCTTCAGCCATACGATCCCAGAAATCGAAATACATTTGTGCTTTGTTGTCTTTAAGTGGAACATCACTTATTATTCTGAAGCTGATAAATGGTGTGTCAAATATATGGCATGTTTGTGCGATGCTGCAACTTTCCATATCTACGGCAGTAGAATTAGGGAACTTATCCATTATTTGTTGCATTTTCTCTCGGCTGTCAACAAACCATTCTCCGCTGACTGTAAGTCCCTTTTTTATTTTAAGTTCGCCATGGTTTAGTCCCAATGCAACATCTACCAGATATTCTGGTGATTTAAAACGTGCAGGCATACCGAGAATCTGTCCAAATTCACATTCGTCTCCACAATATGCGTCGTGATATGTACACTCTTCAGCAACAACAACGTCACCGACATTCAGTGTAGTATCGGCACCACCAGCGCATCCTGTTGAAATAATGAGGTCAGGGTGATGCTCTGATATCATCTTTGTGGCACCAACAGTAGAATTAACCTTGCCAATGCCGCATTTCTGAATAATGATATTTTCATCATTTTGAAATACTTTTTCCAGTTGTGCGAATTCTTTATCCATCGCAACTATAATTCCTATCTTCATATTTGTATATGTATTCTTTGTTGCAAAGTTAATAAAAACCTTATCTTATAAACAAATAAATTATTGTTATTTATAGATAATGTGCCTCTGTATTCCTTTTTATGAAGATAAGTACATAAATGTTTTATGTATTTATATGTTCCATTATTACATAAAAAATCCTTATTTTGATGCATTGTTACTGTTTGACACTAATAGTGTCTAAATTATATCAGATTGTAATCACCAAACATCTGCAACCTTACAGTTTAGCATTTTTTGTCTATTTGAATATCTTTTTGTATTGTGTTTAGTCGTTTTAAGTGTCATTTTGCTAACTTTGCACCATAAATAGCAAACAAATTGTAACCAATAAACAGTAGAAAATATTATTATGTGTGGAATCGTATCAATATTCAACATTCAAGAGCAAACTCCTGAACTAAGACAGAAAGCTTTACGTATGAGTCAGAAAATTCGTCACCGTGGTCCTGATTGGAGCGGAATATATTGTGGCGGTTCTGCAATTTTGGCTCATGAAAGATTATCAATTGTAGATCCTGAATCAGGAAAACAACCATTGTTTAGTCCTGATATGAAACAAATTCTTGCTGTGAATGGTGAGATATACAATCATCATGATATAAGGAAGCAATATGCTGGTAAGTATCAGTTCCAGACAGGAAGTGACTGCGAAGTTATTCTTGCTTTGTATAGAGAGAAGGGCATTAATTTCCTTGAGGATATTAATGGTATTTTTGCATTCGCACTTTATGATGCCGAAAAGGATGAGTTCCTTATTGCTCGTGATCCAATCGGAGTTATACCTCTTTATATAGGATATGACGATGACGGAAAAATTTATGTAGCAAGTGAACTGAAAGCTCTTGAAGGTAATTGTGACAGATACGAGGTCTTTTTGCCAGGACATTATTATAGTAGTCGTGAAGGTAAGATGAAGCGTTATTATACACGTGATTGGATGGATTATGATAATGTGAAAGACAACAAGGCTAGTGTTAAGGAAATACATGATGCTATGGAGGATGCTGTTAAGCGCCAACTTATGAGTGATGTTCCTTATGGAGTGTTGCTTTCAGGCGGACTCGATTCTTCTGTAATTAGTGCTATAGCTGAGAAATACTCTCAGAACAGAGTCGAGGATAATGGTTCCACAAAGGCTTGGTGGCCTAGGCTTCATTCTTTTGCTGTAGGGCTTAAGGGAGCTCCTGATTTGGAAAAGGCTAAATTGGTGGCTGATCATATAGGAACTGTTCATCATGAAATTAACTATACCATACAGGAAGGTCTTGATGCAATCCGCGACGTTATATATTTTATCGAAACTTATGATGTCACAACCGTGAGAGCTTCTACTCCAATGTATCTTTTGGCACGAGTAATTAAGAGTATGGGTATAAAAATGGTTCTCTCTGGTGAGGGAGCTGATGAAATTTTTGGTGGATATCTTTATTTCCATAAAGCACCTTCTGCAAAGGCTTTCCACGAAGAGACTGTTAGAAAATTGTCTAAACTTTATATGTATGATTGTCTGCGTGCTAACAAGAGTCTTGCTGCATGGGGAGTAGAGGGAAGAGTTCCTTTCCTTGATAAAGAATTCCTTGATGTAGCGATGCGTACAAATCCAGAAGCAAAGATGTGCCCAGGACAGACAATGGAAAAGAAGATTGTAAGAGAAGGATTTGCTGATATGTTGCCGGCTGAGGTTGCTTGGCGACAAAAGGAACAGTTTAGTGACGGAGTTGGATATTCATGGATAGACACTTTGAAGAAAATTACTTCTGATCAGGTTAGTGATGAACAGATGGAACATGCAGAAGAAAGATTCCCTGTAAATCCTCCACGTAATAAGGAAGAATATTATTACCGTTCTATTTTTGCAGAACATTTCCCAAGTGATAGTGCAGCACGTACAGTACCTAGCGTACCTAGTGTTGCTTGTAGTACGGCTGAAGCCCTAGCGTGGGATGAAGCTTTCAAGAATATGAATGATCCTAGCGGTCGTGCAGTTACAGGAGTACATGAACAAGCTTATAAAGATTGATTATTATGATAATGGTAAACGACACAAAAAAAGTAATGAAAAAGAGATGGATAATACTTATGCTCTCAATGGTTATTATAGCCATTTCTGGGCTTTTTGTAGGTGAACCCTCGTTTAAATGTGATTTCACGAAGATTAATGCCGCAGATGTCGCATGGCTAATCACTTCAACAATCTTCGTGCTGATGATGACTCCAGGATTGTCATTCTTCTATGGCGGAATGGTTGGAGCCAAAAACGTTATATCAACAATGCTTCAAAGTTTCATAGCTATGGGACTTATTAGTATTCTCTGGGTGGTTTTTGGATTCAGCCTTGCTTTTGGTGATGATATTGGAGGTATTATAGGTAATCCACTGACGTTCTTGATGTTTAAAAATGTCGGAGCAGGAGTCTATATGACAGCTACGGGTAAAGTACTTGGTGGTGCTACAATTCCTCTTGCTTTGTTTGCTTTGTTCCAAATGAAATTCGCTATTATAACACCTTCTTTGATTACAGGATCTTTTGCAGAACGTGTTAGATTTTCTGGCTATATGTTCTTCATGATATTTTTCTTCGTTATGATTTATTGTCCGCTGGCGCACATGACATGGCACCCTGACGGTCTATTTCTGAAATGGGGAGTTGTCGATTTCGCAGGTGGTATTGTTGTTCATGCATCTTCTGGTGTGGCGGCTTTGGCTGGCGCTATATTCTTAGGACGCAGAAAAAAGTCAACTATAGATGCAGAACCAGCAAATATTCCTTTTGTATTACTTGGTGCAGCATTGCTTTGGCTCGGATGGTTTGGTTTCAATGCAGGAAGTTCTCTTCATGCAGACGGTACAGCAGTAAAGGCTTTCTTAAATACAAATACAGCCAGTGCAACTGCGATGATGACATGGATTTTCTTTGATTGTCTTCGTGGACGTAAACCTTCTGCTATGGGTGCTGCCGTAGGATGTGTAGTTGGTCTTGTCGCAATCACTCCTTCTGCCGGTTATGTAACAGTAGGACAGAGTATATTCATCTCTTTTGTGATAACAATTATATGTAATATTGCAGTTTATTGGCGTAGTCATTCTAGAATAGATGATGCCTTAGATGTATTCCCAACTCATGGAACAGGCGGTATTTTCGGTACTGTTTTAACAGGTATATTTATCCAAGGTGGTTTGATTTCTGGAACATGGGCTGGTTTTATTGTATTCCTCTACCACATATTGGCAGTTGTAATCGTATTTGTTTACACTTTTGGCATGAGCTATTTTGGATATTGGCTTATTGACAAGATGATTCCTATGCGAGTAAGTTCTCAAAGTGAGGAGATTGGTCTCGACCTTAGTCAGCATGATGAACATTATGGACTGGCACATGTAGGAGAGCGTGAATTAGCAGAATATGAAGAACACATAAAAACAAAGAATGAGAATCGCCAATAGAGTGTAATTCTTGTTTTTCGTACATACGGGGCACACTGACTAAGTCTGTGTCCCGTATGTTTTTTTATTTATATTTAAACAGCGTTGAAAATAGGCTGAGTATCGAGATAAAAAATGAACAAATTCATTTTGTTCTCTTCAATATTTGCGCTATCTTTGCACACAGATATCAAAAATATAAACGTTTATACAAATATAATGGAAACTTTAAAGAAATATCTGCCAGACCTCTTGGTTGTGGTAGTTTTTGCAATTATCTCTTTTGCCTATTTCTTTCCTGCTGATACGGAAGGACGAATTTTGTATCGCCATGATGCTTCAGCTGGGCGTGGTGCAGGTCAGGAACAAAGCGAATACCATGATCGCACTGGTAAAATCACACGATGGTCTAATGCTACATTCAGTGGAATGCCAACTTATCAGACTGCGCCAGTTTACAAAAGTACAAACTTGTTGCAGCAGGTAATTAAGGTATATCATTTGTGGTTGCCTGAGAACGTATGGTATGTTTTTGCATATCTTTTGGGATTTTATATCCTGTTGCGTGCTTTTAATTTTAGACAGTCGCTTGCTGCTTTAGGTTCTGTTATATGGGCTTTCTCGTCCTATTTCTTTATCATTATAGCTGCTGGACATATATGGAAGGTGATGGCTCTTGCTTATCTTCCGCCTATGATAGCCGGAGTTGTACTATCGTATCGAAAGAAATATCTTTGGGGCTTTATTGTTACCGCAATTTTCTCTGCGTTTGAAGTTGCTGCAAATCATGTGCAGATGACATATTACTTCCTCTTCGTGATATTTTTCATGATTATTGCATATCTTGTAGAGGCAGTAAAGCAAAAGGATTTAAAGCATTTTGGAAAGGCAACGTTGGCATGTGCTGCCGGTGCCATTATCGGAATAATGCTTAACGTATCCAATCTTTACCATACTTGGCAATACTCTCAGGAAAGTATGAGAGGTAAAAGTGAACTGGTAAAGAAGAATACAGCCAACCAAACCAATAGTGGACTTGATCGTGACTATATAACACAATGGAGCTACGGTATTGACGAAACTTGGACATTGCTTGTTCCAAACACTAAAGGTGGTGCTTCTGTTCCTTTGGCAGCAAATGCTAAGGCTATGGAAAAGGCTGATGCTAATTTCATGCAGGTATATCAGCAAATGGGGCAGTATTGGGGCGAACAGCCTGGAACAAGTGGACCTGTATATGTAGGTGCGTTTGTGCTGATGTTGTTTATACTGGGATTGTTTATTGTTAAGGGGCCGATGAAATGGGCTTTGCTTGGTGCTACGGTACTGAGTATTCTATTGTCATGGGGACGAAACTTAATGCCTTTTACAAACTTCTTCATAGACTATGTGCCTATGTATAGCAAGTTCCGAACGGTGGCGTCGATACTTGTTATTGCTGAATTCACGATACCGCTGCTTGCTATGCTAGCATTAAAGAAGATAGTTGATGAACCAGATATTCTAAAACGCAAGATAAAGTTTGTATATATTAGTTTCGGACTTACTGCTGGTGTTGCATTACTTTTTGCAATTATGCCAAATGCTTTCTTCTCGGATTTCATTTCTTCATCAGAAATGCAAGCCTTTAAGAGTATTCCTGCTCAGTATCTAGGTCCGTTGGAGGATAATCTACGTAATATTCGTGAATATATATTTACGTCAGACTGTTGGCGTTCATTCTGGATTATAGTTATAGGTTCATTCTTCTTGTTGCTTTTCAAGTCAGGAAAGCTAAAGGCCCATTATATGATAGGTGCAATAACATTGCTTTGCCTTATTGATATGTGGCAGGTAAACAAGC
This sequence comes from Prevotella sp., assembly GCA_018053665.1. GTDB lineage: Bacteria > Bacteroidota > Bacteroidia > Bacteroidales > Bacteroidaceae > Prevotella. The sequence goes on along the minus strand of JAGPKZ010000011.1, from coordinate 13,711 downwards.
GCTATCTTAACGATGACATGTTTGTAGAACAGAGTGTTCGTGAACAAGCACAGCCAATGACAGCAACAGATAAACAGATTCTTCAGGATAAGAGTTTGGATTACCGTGTGCTGAATTTGTCTACCAATACATTTAATGAGAACGAAACAAGTTATTATCATAAGAGTATCGGTGGCTACCATGCTGCAAAACTGCGTCGCTATCAAGAACTTATAGAGGCTTACATTAGTCCTGAAATGCAGAAACTAATGCCTGCTATATCAACCGCAGGGGGTGATATGACAAAGGTTAGCGGTGACAGCATCTTCCCAATACTGAATATGCTCAATGCAAAATACTTTATTGTTCCTTTGCAGGGTAATCAGACGGTAGGAATACAGAATCCTTATGTATATGGCAATGCTTGGTTTGTTGACAAAATAGATTATGTAGACAATGCTAATCAGGAAATAGATAAACTTGGGGAGATAAATCTTCGTCATGAGGCTGTTGCTGATTCTAAATTTAAGAAACAACTGGGACAGTCTAAACCCCAAGACAGTACGTCTTTGGTTAAGATTACTTCATACGAGCCAAACAAGTTGTGTTACGATGTGAAGAGTGCAACGGGTGGAGTAGTGGTCTTCTCAGAAATATACTATCCTGAATGGACTGCGACTATTGATGGTAAATCTGTTGAATTAGGTCGTGCCAACTACGTGCTCCGCGCATTGAATGTTGCACCAGGAAGTCATAAGGTTGTGCTTACTTTCTATCCGAAGAGTGTTGACCAGACTGAGACGATAGCTTATGTTTCTTATATAATACTTCTGCTTGTAGTTTTGCTTACGGTATATATAGAACGTAAGAAAGAAAAGAAAACGCTCTAGTTTTCTATATTAAATAATAAAAGTCTGCATTGTATCATCTTGATAACAATGCAGACTTTTTTTTATAAATTCTATATAACTCTTTATCAAAATTCATCACACTATTCTCTCTAATATAGTCCTTCCCTTCAGTCAAACTATGAACCCAATAGAATTATGACAATCAAAAATATTTTTTTTATTTTTGATTTTTTAATGCCGTTTCCTACATGATTTTGCGAAACGTATTGTTATACAATATGTTAGCTAATGTAGGAGAGTCCGTTGTTATACATTTTAGGGAGTGATTAGGCCCTAATCACTCGGTTATCCTACATGCTTTGCAGAGTGATAAGGGCCTTATTACTCAAAGACGCACCGAAAAAGGTGATTTTATATTTGTTGCACTTCATACATTTTGACCATAATAGGATTTGATTATAAATATTTGTGGTTATACTTACTGAATCACGATACATTTTTTTAAGTTGATACTGATTATCATTATCGTTTTTGAAATCCCTTACGGAAATGGTTGACATGTCGGAATGTTTTATAAATCAGTTTGGTTCCCAAATTTCATTTACAAAGTGAAATGATATTTCTATACTCACAATTCCATGAAAGGCATTATGGTGATTTGCTTTACTGATGAAAACATTGCCTAATGGTCCAACCTAAAAAGCAACTTTTGTATTACGATAGGGGCAAAATCCACTGTTTTAAGTGCAAATACGTGCTTATAATGTAGGAATCATGTAGGAAAGGTGTAGGAAAAGATACTAATATACATGGGTTAACATGTTGACTGGTAATTATTTAAGTTAAAAATGTATGTAATGTAGGTTTATTTTATGTTTTTTGGGGATTCTTCATTTATTTATAGGGGAGATGTTCTCCGTAAATGGTCTTTAATCTTAGTAATTTTTATCCCAGATCTATTAAATATAAATCTTTTAATCACCTTGATTTTATTGACAATTTAATTTGGGCACAGTATGCCCGAACTTATAAACTGAGCCACTATTTGTTAATGCCCCATTTCTTTACTAATGAATCGTATTTCTTCTTTGCTTCTGCGATAAATCTTTTATATTCATCTCCTTCGGGATTGAAAGGCTTGTGATTCATTGCTTCTTTTATAGGCTTCCATTCATTAAGAAATTCATTCGTGTCATTGCCAAAATAAGTTTCAGCAAATCGTTCCCATATATATTCAATAGCTTGATCGCTTGGATGCAGCATATCTTCTTTGTAGAAGCGATAGTCACGCAGTTCGTCATTAACTATTTCGTAGGCAGGAAAATAATCCACATGTTCCTCTTTTGACAGTCGGTCTGCAGCTAGCAACAAAGTTGCCTTACTGAGTTGGCTCTCGTGATACCCGTATTTGCGATATCTGATAGGACTAACCGTCACGATGATTTTAATGTCTCTATTTTTAGACATCAATCTCATAACAGTCTTGCGCAGATAGTTGTAGCATTCATCAGTAGATAGTACTTTCTCAGTAAACAGTTCTTGCGGTTTTTTCATGCAGTTGTCTGCTATTTCGCCTGTCTCATTGAGTATATAAACATGGTTTGTTCCTAGGGTAAGGAAAGCCTTGCTGGGTTTGTTTTCAGCCTCTTCGCAAAATTTTTCAACAGTATGCAGAATACTTGCCGGATTATACATTACGCCATACGGATTTATATCTGTATTGAATTTCTCATCGTGAAATCTCTTGCCCATGTTATTGGCAAAGCAAGAACCCACGAAAAGCATTCTTTCACAAGGATGAATAGTCCATGTTGATTTAGTGATGTTTACTTTTGTTGTAAATTCCATAATCTTGATTTTTGTAAGTTACGTTATAATCTTATGTATTTCGCCGTCTGTGGATGGCACTGCAAGAGAGAGCATAGCTTGAATTTGTACATGCTATTGCTACAGTATTCCTTGTGTGCAAAGATAACAAAAATACAATTATTATTTATGGTATTATCAATTATTAATGCTATATTTGCAGATATAATGCAAACTATAAACAACCATGGAATGTAAAATACCCCATGAATTCAATAAGTTTTATCTGAAAGATGTGACATTCGCCAATCTAATGATGAGACGTATATACAGTGTACTCATAGTAGCCAATCCTTATGACGCATTCATGTTGGAGGATGACGGACGTGTAGAAGAAAAAATATATAATGAGTATATGGAACTTGGACTGAGATATCCACCAACATTTACTCAGGTATCAACAACAGAAGAGGCTGCTAAAGTACTTAATACAACGAATATAGATTTGGTGATTTGTATGCCAGGTAATGCAGATAATGATGCTTTTACTGTGGCAAGAGATATAAAAGGCAGATTTCCTGATATACCATGCGTTGTACTTACACCTTTTTCTCATGGCATTACAAAAAGAATGCAAAACGAAGATTTAAGTATCTTCGACTATGTGTTTTGTTGGCTCGGAAATACGAATCTTATTCTATCAATAATAAAACTCCTTGAAGATAAGATGAACCTTGAACATGACATCAAGGAGAGTGGTGTGCAGATGATACTGCTTGTTGAGGATAGTATTCGTTTTTACTCTTCAATACTACCAAATCTATATAGTTACATCCTTGCCCAAAGTAAGCGCTTTGCAACCGAGGCGCTTAACAGACATCAAACAACGCTTCGTATGCGTGGCCGTCCTAAAGTTGTGCTTGCACGCACTTATGAGGAAGCGATGAATATATATAATAAGTTTGCCGATAATTGTTTAGGTGTAATTAGTGATGCTCGTTTTCCGATTAAGGAGATGTCTTCTAAAGAAAATGTGTTACAACCATCGCCATTGCGTGACTCTGCTGTATATAAAGATCCTGAAGCTGGATTAAAATTGCTTCGTTCTATTCGTCAACGTGACGAGTATGTGGCACTTATAATGGAAAGCTCAGAATGTGAATACCGTGAAAAAGCAGAGGCTGAGAATTTCCGTTTCGTGGACAAAAACTCTAAGACCATGAGCCTGGATTTACGCCGACTAATGGAAGAGCATATGGGCTTTGGTGATTTCATTTTCCGTGACCCTGCCTCTCACGAAGAAGTGATGAGGGTAAGTTCTTTGAAGGAATTGCAGGATAATATTTTTAAGATACCAAATGCCTCAATGCTTTATCATATCAGCCGTAACCACATGAGCCGTTGGCTTAGTGCACGTGCCATATTTCCTGTGTCGCAGTTTCTTAAAAATGTCACTTGGCATAAGTTGCAGGATGTAGATGCTCATAGAAGGATAATTTTTGACGCCATAGTAAAGTATCGGCATATGAAAAATCAGGGTGTCGTCGCTGTCTTTGACAGGATGAAATATGACCGTTATGCACATTTCGCACGTATCGGTGATGGTTCTCTCGGTGGGAAAGGGCGTGGCTTAGCTTTTCTTGATAATGTTGTGAAGATGCATCCTGAATTCAATCAATATCACGGAGCATCAGTGCAGATACCAAAGACGGTTGTTCTTTGTACGGATATCTTCGACCAGTTCATGGAACAGAATAATCTTTATAAAATAGCACTCAGTGACGCACCTGATGAGGATATATTAAAGCATTTTCTTAGAGCACAGCTTCCCGATTCGTTGATAGCAGACTTTTTTACTTTCTTTGATGCAACAAAAAGCCCCATTGCTGTGAGGTCGTCAAGTTTGCTGGAGGATAGTCATTATCAGCCTTTTGCCGGTATATACAGTACGTATATGATACCTAATACTACGGATAAGTATATTATGTTACAGATGCTTGCCGCCGCAATAAAAAGTGTATATGCTTCAGTGTATTATCGTGACTCTAAAGCATATATGATGGCAACGAGCAATGTTATTGACCAAGAGAAAATGGCTGTCATCTTGCAGGAGGTTGTGGGTCATCAATATGGAGATCATTTCTATCCTAACATGAGTGGAGTGTTGCGTTCAATAAACTATTATCCTATAGGCAATGAAACGGCAGAAGACGGTATTGCTTCTTTGGCTTTGGGACTTGGAAAATACATTGTTGATGGTGGACTGACTTTGCGAGTCTCTCCTTATCACCCAGACCAAGTTATGCAGACAAGTGAAGTTGAAACAGCTTTACGTGAAACCCAGACTCAATTCTATGCTTTGGATATGTCTGATGTTGGAAGTGACTTTAAGGTTAATGATGGATTTAATATCATGAAACTTAAAGTAAAGGATGCCGAGTATGATAAATCTTTGAATTATATAGTTTCTACTTTTGATCCTTATGATCAAATGATTTATGATGGTTTGTATGATGGTGGACGTAAGATAATATCCTTTGCTGGCGTGCTTCAACAAGATGTATTTCCTTTACCGGAGATATTACAGATGTCTATGAAGTATGGTGCGGGTGCTATGCGTCGTCCTGTGGAAATAGAATTTGCATGCAATATAAATGAGGACAAAACAGGTGAGTTTTATCTTTTGCAGATTCGTCCTATTGTAGAGGCAAAGGGTATGTTGGAAGAAGATATTACGAAAACATCTGATAATAGTTGTCTGTTACGTTCACACAATTCATTGGGACATGGCATAAGTACAGATGTCGTTGATGTTGTCTATGTAAAATATGATGATAATTTCTCGGCAATGAATAATTACTATGTCGCAGACGATATAGAAAGAATAAACCGACGTTTTCTTTCAGAAGGTAAAAATTATGTGCTTGTTGGTCCTGGACGCTGGGGATCAAGTGACCATTATCTAGGAGTCCCAGTGAAATGGCCACATATATCTGCCGCACGTATAATCGTAGAACTGGCTTTAAAAAACTATCATGTTGATCCTAGTCAGGGAACACATTTCTTTCAGAATCTAACATCTTTTGGTGTCGGCTATTTTACAATAGACTGCAATTCTGAAAACGGAGGCATTATACGTAAGGATGTTCTTGATGCGATGCCGGCAATAGAAGAAACTGATTATGTGCGGCACGTAAGGTTTGACAAACCGTTGAAGATAATGATGGACGGTAAGAAGCAGGAAGGTGCTATTGTAATGGATGAATCCAAATAAACAAAATGTGAAATAGTTTTTTAATAGTTTGGTTGATGTAAATCAAAAAAACGATGTAGACAACAATTCTACTCAAACTTTATTTGCTTTTTGAATAAAACTGTTATACATTTGCACCATGTTTTTCATGGTATTAGATTTAAGGTTAACAAAGGTTGGGACTCAGCGGAGCCCCTTTTTTTATGCCTTTATGCTTTAATTGTCTTAAAAACACCAATAAAAGTTTTAATAAATTGTAAAAGCAACACTATATAATCATTGATGTTTGGATTTTAATGTAAATCTGAATATCTTTGCACTATGTTTTTCATAGTATTAGATTTAAGGTTAACAAGGTCGGAGTACAGCGGTACTCCTTTTTTTATGCCCTAAAGTTTATATTTATGTAACAGTAATGTGCATTTTGTAGTTTGTGGTAATGTTATTGGAATAAAAATAGAGAAAACTTTATCTTATATTTTGTTTTTCCCGCATCTTGTTTTATCTTTGCATCGGATATAGATGCTTTGGTATATATTATTGTATATCGCACTATCTATATGTTGAAATTTAAATAACACTATGTCTAAAATACTAAGTCTGCTCTTGTTTATGATAATTTCGGAGAGCAGTTTTGCACAAGGTTATCGTAATCCGATTATATCAGGTTATCATCCAGATCCAAGTGTTTGCCGTGTAGGAAGTGATTTCTATTTGGTTAATTCCTCTTTTCAGTATTTTCCAGGTGTTCCTGTGTTTCACAGTAATGACTTGATAAATTGGGAACAAATTGGGAATGTATTGACACGTGACTCGCAACTTTCATTGAAAGGAGCTTCATCGTGGTTGGGTATATATGCGCCAACGATAAGATATAATGATGGAACATATTATATGATTACAACTAATGTAGGTAATGGCGGCAACTTTCTTGTCACAGCAACAAGTCCAAATGGACCTTGGAGCGAACCTGTTTGGTTGTCTCAACAAGGTATAGACCCTTCATTATATTTTGAAGATGGCAAAGTCTACATGTGTTCTAATCCAGATGATGCAATATGGCTTAGTGAAATAGATGCCAAGACTGGTAAACAGTTGTCGAAGAGCCGTATGCTATGGCAGGGTGATGGTGGCAGATACCCTGAAGGTCCTCACATATATAAAAAAGACGGATATTACTATCTTTTGATTTCTGAGGGTGGAACAGAAATTGCTCATCATCTTACTATTGCGCGCAGTCGTAATATCTATGGACCTTATGAGAGTAATCCTGCTAATCCGCTATTAACAAACTGTAGTAGGAAAGGGCAGAACATGCAGATACAAGGTACAGGACATGGGGATTTTGTTCAGGCAAAGGATGGTAGTTGGTGGCTCGTATTCCTAGCTTATCGTAATTTTGGTGGTAGTTATCATCATCTTGGACGTGAAACATACCTTGCTCCTGTGGAATGGAAAAAGGGAGAGTGGCCTGTCGTAAATGGTGGAAATCCTATAGATACATTGATGAATGCAACAACTTTAACTAAACATAAGATGCCGCATGCTCAGCCTCTTGATTTTAGTCGTGGAGATTTAGGACCTGAGTATATACATATACAGAATCCTATATTAGAAAATTATATCTTCAAGGGCAATAAACTTGTGCTAAAAGGACATGGCAGCTTATCTGTGAATAATCAGCCTACATTTGTCGGAAAAAGGCAAGAACAGGTTTGTGGGAGTGTTGAATTTCGTGTTTATCCAAAACATAATGCTGAAGGTGGCATATCTGTATATCAGATAAATGACGGACATTATGATTTGTTTGTCAAAGATGGACGTGTTTCGCTTCGTTGTAAACTTAAAAATATTGACTATATCGTGAAATCGGATAAGATATGGTCTGAATGGATGAATCTTCGCATTTCATATAATGATAAGATGTATAAGTTTGAATACAGTGATGATGGAACATCTTATAAGTCACTCGGAGAATTGAATTGCAGTCTTTTGAGTTCTGAGGTTGCTGGAGGATTTACAGGAGTTGTCATTGGTATGTATGCCGATGGTGGAGATGTAGAGTTCGCACAATAATATCAAAAATAATATAGTAATATTTATATAGTCAGTTATGGCAAAGATAAAATTAACAAGTAAACAGTATTTTATACCATTTGTTTTAATCACGTCCTTATTCTTTCTTTGGGGATTTGCGAGAGCTATTTTGGATGTATTAAACAAGCATTTTCAGAATTCACTTGATATCAGTATCACTCAGTCTTCATTGATACAGGTGACAACATATTTTGGATATCTCATAATGGCGATACCAGCAGGGTGGTTTATCAATCGTAATGGTTATAGGCTTGGCGTAGTAATAGGACTTCTGTTGTTTGGAATTGGTGCTTTGATGTTTATACCGTGTGCTGCTATGGGCACATTTTTCGCATACCTAATAGCATTGTTCATTATAGGTTGTGGTTTGGTGTTCTTGGAAACCTCGGCAAATCCATACGTTACAGAATTAGGAAATAAAGAAACCGCAACAAGCAGATTGAATTTTTCCCAGTCTTTTAATGGTCTTGGAAGCCTTTTCGCTACATTTGCAATCGGTCAGTTCTTTTTCAACGGAACGTCTGAAGGTGGTGATGTTGTAGTACCTTATACCATATTGGGAATATTGGTGCTGATTATAGCCATCGTGTTTTCGCGAGTAGAATTACCAGAAATAAAGCATGAGGAAACAGCCGAAGACCGTAGCAGCGGTACACGTATAATAAAACTTTTCCGTCATCATCCAATGTTCGTGTTTGGACTTTTTGCATTATTGGCTTATGAGATAGCCGAGATTTCTATCAACAGTTATTTCATAAACTTTGTTACAGGTCAAGGCTGGATGGATGATAATGCAGCGAGTATAATACTTACTTTAGCTTTGGTATTCTTTATGGTTGGTCGTTTTTTAGGAAGTTGGATTATGCGTCGTGTCCCTGCTGAGATTATGTTGCTGATTTGTTCTTCTGGAAGTGTGTTGTGCATGATATTCGTGTTGTTTGATCTTGGCAAATTGTCACTGGTGGCTATTGTTTGCAATTATCTTTTTGAGGCAATAATGTTCCCTACAATATTTTCACTTGCACTTAACGGATTAGGAAATCTTAAAATGAGTGCATCGTCTCTGCTTATGATGACACCTATTGGTGGTTGCGGATTCCTTCTTATGGGAATTGTCGCAGACAATACCAACTTGGTGATTCCATTCATTATACCATTATTTGGTTATGTTATCGTCTTGTTGTTCGCTTCAGAGCTTACTAGAAAGAATGGAACAATGTTGCGTCGTAATCCCATTTGGAATAAATTCAAATCTTGAAATTATAATAAATTGTGGCAGTTTTTTGCAAAATGGTTCCTTCTTTTTTGTAACCTCTGTTTTACAAAACAATATTTTAAGTACTTGATTTAAAACAATATTAATTTTTTTAACCTCTTCGTAACTGTAAAAAGCAAGTGAACATTTTGCTTCGTCAAAAGAAAATGTTAAATTTGCAGTCACAAAAGATTATTTAGATATTATTTTTTAAAACAATAAAATTATGGCAGTTAGTTACAAAGATTTAGGTCTCGTAAATACTCGCGAGATGTTTAAGAGAGCCATTAGTGGCGGTTATGCTATACCAGCATTTAACTTCAATAACATGGAGCAGCTCCAAGCTATTGTAAAGGCTTCTTCTGAGCTCAAGTCACCGGTTATCCTTCAGGTTTCTAAGGGTGCCCGTAACTATGCAAACCAGACTCTTCTTCGTTATATGGCACAGGGTGCTGTTGAATATGCAAAGGAACTTGGTTGTGCTCATCCTGAGATCGTTCTTCACCTTGACCACGGAGATAGCTTCGAACTTTGCAAGAGTTGTGTAGACTTCGGTTTCTCTTCTGTTATGATCGATGGTTCAGCTCTTCCTTATGAGGAGAATGTTGCATTGACAAAGAAGGTCGTTGAATATGCTCATCAGTTTGATGTAAGTGTAGAAGGCGAACTTGGTGTTCTTGCTGGTGTTGAGGACGAGGTTGTTGCTGAGGTTTCTCATTATACAAAACCAGAGGAAGTTATCGACTTCGCTACACGTACAGGCGTTGACTCTTTGGCTATTTCTATTGGTACTTCACATGGTGCTTACAAGTTCAAGCCAGAGCAGTGCACACGTGACCCTAAGACAGGTAAATTGGTTCCTCCTCCATTGGCATTCGACGTTCTCGATGCTGTTATGGAGAAATTGCCAGGTTTCCCAATCGTTCTTCATGGTTCTTCTTCTGTACCACAGGAGTATGTTGACATGATCAATGAAAATGGTGGTAAGTTGCCAGACGCTGTAGGTATTCCTGAGGAGCAGCTTCGTAAGGCTTCTAAGAGCGCAGTTTGCAAGATTAACATCGATTCAGACTCTCGTCTTGCTTTCACAGCTGCAGTTCGTAAGGTATTTGCAGACAAGCCAGGTGAGTTCGATCCACGTAAGTTCTGTGGTCCAGCTCGCGACGAAATGGAGAAGATGTACAAGCACAAGATTCTTGATGTACTAGCTTCAAATAACAAGCTTGCTCAGTAAGCAACTCTTTGACTTAAACATTAAGTCAATAAAATATAGCGGAAACAGTAATGTTTCCGCTTTTTTAATTATATTTGCCGTATGGATAAACGATTAACAGAACATTCATCAAACTATGATCATCTTGAGAAGAAGACCATAGAGGAGATTACTGCTGATATTAACCATGAGAATATGTCTGTTCCCGTGGCTATAAACAAGGCATTGCCACAGATAAACAGTCTTGTTAAGGAAATACTTTCTCGCTTAAAATTGGGAGGCAGACTATTTTATTGTGGCTGCGGTACAGGTGGACGACTTGCCACTCTTGATACGATAGAGGTGCAAAATACCTATGGTACAGATGGACACCAGATTCAGGCAATTTTCCCAGGTGGTATAAATGACATTACGCAAACTCGTGAGTCACGTGAGGATGATCTTGATAATGGTTGGCAGCAACTTGTTGAGAAAGGTGTAACAGATAATGATATTGTTGTCGGTATTTCTGCCAGTGGTACTACTCCTTTCGTGTTGTCTGCATTGAAATGGTGCAGAAGTCACGGCATCACCACTGGATGTATTGTCAACAATGCGGATAGTGTTATTTCTCATGAAGTTGATTTTCCTGTTGAGGTTATTACCGGTCCTGAATTTGTTACAGGAAGTACCCGTATGAAGGGCGGTACTTCTCAGAAGTTAATCTTTGATATGATTAGCACTACAATTATGATTCAGTTAGGTAGAGTTGAAGGAAACAAAATGGTTAATGTGAAACTCATGAATGCCAAACTTATGGATAGGGCTGCACGTATATTCATGGAACGCAATCCACATATTAATGATTATGATTATGTGGTTTCCTTATTAAAGAAGTATGGAGGTATAAAACAAGTTGAACGTTATTTGAAATCGTTGAGTGATTAGGCTCTAATCACTCAATTGAATAAATTGCAACATATTATACTTTATGTGATATGATTACTTCTTAACGCATAAATATATATTGAATGATGTCTTTTTTCTTAAAAACTGTTATCGCACACAGAAGAAAACATGCTATTTTAGCTATTTTTGCCTCTATATTCAATCCACTTTTATAAGACTTTTGTGTAAACGTAATATGCTGATTATTAGTTATTTACTTTTTTAATGCTTATATTTTTATCCACTTTTGTGTTTTTGAAAAGTACGTAGTTTTCAAATTTGTTCTATATTTGCACAGTTGAAAATAACTAATAACTAATATTTAAAATTGTTAATCAAAAGTTTTAAGCATGAAACAATCTAGACTATTACTCTTGTTTGTGGCTTTACTTGTATCAGCGATGTCATTTGCTCAGAATAAGCCCTATTCTGGTACAGTCGTTGATAGTCAAGGTGAGCCTATCATTGGTGCATCTGTTGTTCAGCAGGGAACCTCACAAGGTTCTGTTACTGACATTGATGGAAATTTCAAGGTTTCCGTAGCACCGGGTTCAACGCTAGTCATATCTTATATTGGATATAACACACAGCGCGTAAAGGTAGCAGACAATCTTCACATTGTATTAAAAGAAAGTTCTGCATCATTGGACGAAGTAGTTGTTGTTGGTTATGGCGTTCAGAAAAAGAGTGTCGTAACAGCAGCTATTGCCAAGGTATCAGCTTCTGATCTTGCCAATACGGCTCCAGTTCGTATGGACAATGCCTTGAAAGGACTTGCTGCGGGCGTAAACGTAACGTCTTCATCTGGTCAGCCTGGTGAAGCTGCACGTATCCGTATTCGTGGTACTGGTACTATAAATAATTCCGACCCTCTTTACATTATAGATGGTATGCCTATTGAAGGTGGTCTTGATTTCGTTAATCCTAATGATATTGAGAGTATCGAGGTATTGAAAGATGCTGCATCTGGTGCGATCTATGGTGCACGTGCTGCCAATGGCGTTGTGTTGGTAACAACAAAGAAAGGAAAAGTTGGTAAGGCACAGATTAACTATAATTTCTCTTATGGCTGGCAGAGTGCCTGGAAACATCGTGACATGGTAGGTGCTACAGATTATGCTATATTGCAGAATGAAAAATATACCAACGCAGGACAAGCTGCTCCATATGCAGATCCTTATAAATTGTCTGATACAAATGGCAACGCCATTACTGGTAAAGGAACTGATTGGCAAGATCTTGTATTCAATGATAATGCTCCTGTCGTAAATCATGATGTATCAATTAGTGGAGCTTCTGATGCTGTCAACTATTATTTGTCAGCTGGCTATTATTCACAGGATGGTATTATCGGTGGAAATCACGGACAGTCAAATTATGATCGTCTTACATTGCGTAGCAACACACAGTACAAACTTATTGATGCAACAAAGCAACGTAACTATCTTAATACATTGAATCTTAATGTGAATATGTCGTACATGCGTACACATAGCACAGGCATATCAACTAACTCAGAATTCGGATCAGTTCTTGGTTCTGCATTGTATATGTCACCACTTATGTCACCTGTTGCCCTAGGTTCTGTTGGCACAGCGATGGTAGACAAGTATTCTGGCTATGATTTGGCAAGAGATCCTGAAGGAAATCCTTATACTGTTGTTGGTTATTTCGGAACTTATCAGGAAATGAACAACCCTTTGGCTATGATGCAGGTAAATCCAACTCGTAATTGGAGCCATAAATTTGTTCCAAAGTTCTCTGTTGATTTAGGTATATGGGATAATATTAAATACCATTTCACATATAGTGCAGATCTTGCTTTCTGGGGTAATAATGGCGCAACAACATCATTGTATTATCTTTCAGGAAATAACAATGCAACTCATACAAGTGCGAGTGCATCCAATAACAAGAGCACTACATGGCAGGTAGAAAATACCTTAACATGGGATAAGACTATTGGTAAGCATACTATTGGTGTAGTTGTTGGTCAGTCAGCTTTGAAGTATAAAGGTGATTATCTTGGTGGTAATCGCTGGAATTTGGTAAATGTAAATAAACCTTCTATTGATTATGCCACTGGTTCTTTGGTTCTTTCAAAGGATGATGCTGGTAATATAACTGGCGGAACTGTTCAGTATGGTGTTTATGGTGGTTTCAATACAGAGCACAGAATTTCTTCACTATTTGGTCGTTTGAGTTACAACTATGACGAAAAATATATGGCACAGGCAACTCTTCGTCGTGATGGTTCAAGTCGTTTCGGTTCTAATCATAAATATGGTACATTCCCTTCTTTCTCTGTTGGATGGAATATCATGAATGAA
>JAGPKZ010000128.1 GCA_018053665.1 Prevotella sp. | reverse complement strand
CATCAACACTCATATCTTTGTCGTTGGGCCATTCTTTTGCTACAATGGCATTCTTGAAGCCTGCAGCTTCGAATGCAACATTCCAATCGTCGATGCCTTGTATGAGATACGGCACCCATTTCTTTGGCGTTGCAGGGTCAATATAATATACAATCTGCTTAACAGGTTCAACAAGTTTCCCTTTAGCATAGGCTTTCTTGTCTTTTGGCACAAGGTTATAGCGAGCAACAATCTGTTCACGGTCTGTCTTGTGCTGGTCGTCATCAAAATAAGTGATACGTGTAGTGAAATATCCAACTCTTTCATCCCATAGACGTTTGCGCATCGGCTCACTAGGTAAAAGTACGATGCTAGTATTTAGTCCTATAGTAACACTTCCTGTGAAAGAAGCAGGAGGAAATACCCTGCGTAGAGAAGCGACGTCACTGCTAGAGTCAACTCCTCCAGAAGTTGCAGCCGAGTAGGTGCGTGTAGATGCAATTTCAACATTTATTGGGAACACCTTCATTGTGTCAATAAATGTACGGTCACTCTGCAATCCGCTTACACCGTAAGTGCGTGAATTACTTTTTGGAATGCTTACGATATCATTGTCTTTAAGAAATAGATTTGTTACCTCTACAAGATTCATGTGCTTATCCTTATTCTTGCCGATAATCTTAAACGACGCCACAATAGGATCGGTTGTTGATGCCTTAAGAGTCTTTGATATATTAGTGTCATCTCCAGCTATCTGACTAAGTACGTAAGCTCTGAGAAGCAATGTGTTGTCATCACGCTTTTCAAAATAAAGAGTGTTCTCGTTGACTTCCTCACCGCTAAACTTGCCTAATCCCTGAGGAACAGCAGTAAGTCTAGTCACAGCAAGCAGATATCTTCCAATAATAGAGTCGGGGACTTCAAAATACCATTTGTCCTCAATATGTCTGACCGTGAACAGACCTTTCTTAATGGTTCCACCCTTTTTTATGAGTTCGTCATATTCATTTTTCTTTTCAAGCTTCTTGCTATCGTCCTTTTTCTTTTTCTTCAGGTCCTTGTTGTCGTCTTGTGCCTGACTATGGACATCCTGCTTTGTTGAGTCAGCCATAACTGTGTTGGCTGCGTATCCGCTTGCACTAAGTATGAATGTGCAGATACTGATTACTAATTTTGCCTTAATGTTCATATTACTTATTGTTTTATTTAAATATATTCTGTAAGTTCCCTGAAATCATCAATAATATAGTCGGCTCCGGCATCTACGAGTTCCTTTCTACTTCCATTACCGTAGGTTACGCCGCAAGTAATTGTTCCGGCATTTCTACCCATTAATATATCAAATTTTGTGTCGCCAACAACAATGGTATTGGTAGTTTCTTCGCCAAGATGCTTTAGGGTCTTTATCACCGGTTCTGCATCAGGTTTAGCCTTATTAGTGTCGTCTGCTCCCAGTATGTATGTTATATATTCTTCCAGCTTGAGTTCGTTCACGAAATTTGCCAAAGAATGGTGGCTTCTGCTACTGGCAATAGTAATAGTAAGCCCCTTTTCGTGTAATTCTTTAATTGTTTCTATAACTCCTGGGAAAGGTGTTACTGCTCCCGGTTTGTTGTTCTCGTTAAAGATGCGACTATATGTCTCAGCGCATTTTTTGCCCATTTCATCGGTCATAGGAATAATGCTTGTGAAACATTCAACTAAAGGGAGCCCAATCGTTTTTGCACATTCCTCGCGTGTGTGATTTTCAAGTCCCAACTCAGCGATTGTCTGCATCATAGTACTTGTTATGATGTTATATGAGTCGCCAAGAGTTCCGTCGAAATCAAGAATTACGGTCTTAATACTTTTGTTCACTTTGCGTTTTTTTATAAATTAATGTTGTAATGCTAATAATACTCTATTGCGAAGGTAGTATAAATAATTGAAAAACAAGCATTATAATGTAAAATAAGATACTGCTACATATCCATTCCAATTTCTTTTACTTTCTGTTCAAACTCATCTCTGTTGCACAGTGCCTTGTTCTTTATTCTTGCTCTGTAGTTATATATTGAGTTGGGCGAATAGCGTAGGAATTCGGCTATTCGTGAGCTTTCTTCTATACCCAACCTTATTAAAGCAAATATGCGCAAGTCTGTTGTAAGCTGTGTCTTGGATGGCGGAGTTATGCGATTCTGTGGCTGAAGAAGAAGATTGAAGTCGGCAACGAAGTTTGGAAAAATGTTAAGAAACACAGAGTCGAAATTGTCGAAAAGCTCTTTTATCTCATCTTGTTTCAATTGGTCAGAACTAGTCATCTTCATCAAATCAGACATCTGGTTAGCCCTTATTTTACGGTTTATCTTTATTCTATAATTGTCGATTTTATCGATATATTCAGAACATGTACTGAGAAACTTACCGATGTATTCATCTTTAAGCCGGTTGGTCTCGCTGAGTTTTGTATTTAATGATGAAAGTTCGTCATTCTTTCCGCTTAGTTTTGAGTTAAGGCTCTCTAGCTTCCCGTTTATTGTCTTGAGGTCATTTCGGGCTCTTGAGAGTTGTCTTTTCTTGTGACATACATATATATATGAAGCCAATAGAAATACGGAAAGGAGACTTACAGCTCCAATAAGGGTTTTAAGCTGATAGTTAGCTTTTCTGAGATTCGTTTTGTATGTGTCGCTTATGACTCCCAATACAGGAGAAATGAGCCAACTTCGTAAATGTGTATTATATCTCTGTGTGCAGTTCCATGAATATTCAACATATCTATTAGAACGTTCCAAGTTACCCTCTCTGCTTAACATGTTGGCAAGGCTCCATAATGAAGCTTGATCCATAACAGCATTGCGTATGTCGCAAATTGCAGATATAGCCAACCAATATTTGCAAAGTTCGATATTGTGCATGCCTTTGTAAATCTCAGATCTGAAGAAGGCCATATTAGCATAGTCGTGAGTGTTAGACTTTAGTTGTCGCATCCACTTGTCGCACTCTTTCATCGCCTCACTGTATTTATTTTCGGTGGTTAGTTCTGATACTTTGCGCCACAGATAAATATTGGAATTTGGTGATGCTGTCTTGTATAGTGAATCACGGAATATTCCCGATAGTCTGAAACAGCGGCTTTTAAGTTTTAAGTCTTTGGAATAGCATCCCATTTCACCGTATAAATGGTTGCAGCAAGCATAGTAGTCAATAAGTTGTTGACCTTTTAGCTTGTTCCCATTTATATATTTAAGATATTCCAAAGCCTCGTTGTAGAAGCCTGATGCTGCATATTGATGAATAAGTGCAATATAGTCGCTGACAAGCAATTTTGATTGTTTGGTTTTAGAAGCAATATCTATACAGCAGTTAAGATAATGAATAGCGGAGTCATTCATATATGCCTGATATTCCTTAAACAGATTCCATGAAAGACGATGACGATCCAACATAGCGGAAGTTGTTGCAAGTTTAGCTTTAGTATTGTTAATACGTAGCTCCCTCTGCTGTATATACTTCTCAGATTTCGTTATTTCATTGTCAAGACAATTGTATAATGAATCAAGGTTCATTCTTTGCGCTTGTGTGCATAAAGAAATAGATAACAAGATAAGTGTTTGTATCAATCTGTGTTTCATGACTTTTGATTTAATATTCAATGGCAAAGATATATATAATAATGATAAAATAAAAATAAAT
>JAGPKZ010000127.1 GCA_018053665.1 Prevotella sp. | reverse complement strand
TCTATCTTGTTACCGGCATCCTGACTATATTCTTCACCAATGGCTTTAATCTTACTGCCAGTTGGAGTGTAAATTACAGAGGAACCGAAACCCATGAATGACTTCTTTAATGATATTTTATCGTTTGAGAAGATGACATCTGCCATCTTCAAGTTCTTTATGTTCATTTTAAAATAATGTTGAGCCTACCCCACCCACTTATCCATTATGTGAAAAGGAGTAAGCATTTGTTAGACTTATATACAGGATGCAATCCCGCGATTATTAATTCGCTCCATAACAGGAGCAGCAAAACCGTTCCGCATGCAAATACATAACGGAAAAATATAAATCTAACACAACAGGCGCCTCAATGCAAATATATAATAATCACACGAGGCTTGGGACTGAAATGGTGCCGTCTCTAAACGGCAACATCCTCCCATAAGTAAAAAACATGATTGTGGTTTTGATATATAAAATACTATTCTTCCAAATATTTTACCTGTATTCTCCACAAAAACAGGAATAATCCTTTGAGGACATGTACTACAAACTCTCAATAAACTGAGCGAATCAGAAAGTACCGCCTCCTTTGACGTATCATTATGCTTAGACACCACACTAATCTTATCCTTCCCACGCGGTCTTGTCGCCGCATGAGTTTCCTGCTGACCAACGATCAGCATTAAAAATATGATTAATATGTGAAGATAACTATTCATCTAGTCTATCAATATGATTGTAACAGAACGTGCAGCCTGAGCACCCATAACAAGAGATTGCTCTATATCGGCAGTCTTACTTGGTCCGCTGATAAAACAACCGAAACCATAGTCTGTCATGTGAATAGCTTTATATGCATCGTGCATATTGTCAACAATACTGCTCTTGTGAAGGATAATCACAAGATTCTCTGAAATGAAACATACCGATTTTTCTTTCATTGTCTGAGGAACCCAGACGCAAGCATTTTCTGCTACGCCTACTTCTCCATTCACAACACCAACATCAGTACCGTTTAAATCTTGAGCCTCAGCAACAGTATCAGGATTGAGACTGGCATCTATTCCAGAAACATTACTTGCTATTACCTTTGCGTCAGGATAAACTTCACGTATAATGGCATTCAGGTCGTCATCCTTTTTGGCATTGACAACCTTTCCACCAGATGTTTCTGTCATTGAAATGAACTGAGCTATAGTATCTTCATACTTGATACCATTTATGTTCATATCAGGCATATCAAACTGCTGAGTAGTATTTGCACGCAATTTATTTAGAAATTCTTCTTTATTCATCTTTTCGTACGTGTTATTTTAAACCTTCTCTCCACAAACTGCGAAATGATTTCTTTGCAAATTCTGGATTGCTATGTCCCACACCCCATGGATTGAGATGTCCTATATTGGTGATACTATCTGGTACTATATTTGCCAATGGCGCAAATTTAAGAGCTGTATTGTAAAGAGGCGGATTATTAAAAAGTACCGACATACCTAACGACATGATTTTCTTCATTTTATTCGCCTTACCCAACGCTTCAAGGCGTTGACGCCAAAGATATATCTGACTGCCTGGAGCAACTTCTGCAGGGCATACATTATCGCAACTTAAACAAAGTGAACAAGCACTTACATTCTCGCTGTGCTTTTGTGGATCATGAAGCATTCCTAAGTTAACACCGATAGGACCAGGAATGAAATATGTATAACTATATCCTCCACTGCGACGATATACCGGACAAGTATTCATACAAGCTCCGCAACGAATACATTTAAGAGTTTGCCAATGTTCCTTATCAGCAATTATATTACTTCTGCCATTATCAACAAGAACCACATGCATCTCTGCTCCTGGTCGTGCCTGTCTAAAATGGGATGTGAATGCTGTTGTAGGCTGACCTGTTCCGCAACGACAAAGAAGACGATGGAACACAGCCAATGAATCATAATCCGGAACAAGTTTTTCTATACCCATAGCAACGATGTGCAGTTTAGGCATTGACGTACTCATATCAGCATTACCCTCGTTTGTACATACTACGATATCACCAGTATCAGCGACACCAAAGTTGCAACCAGTCATTCCGGCACCTGCATCCATAAATTCTTTGCGCAAACTATAACGGGCACTACGAGTGAGGTAGACAGGATCATAGTTTCCTATTTCTTTTGAGATACCTTCTTTTTCAAACATTTTTCCCACTTCCTCACGTTTCAGGTGACTGGCAGGGACAACGATGTGACTTGGTTTCTGATGAAGGAGCTGTAGTATTCGCTCACCCAAATCAGTCTCCACAACGTCTATTCCATGTTTTTCAAGATATGGATTCATCTCGCATTCCTCTGTAAGCATAGACTTTGACTTCACCATCTTGCTCACATTATGGCTTTTCAGGATATCCAACACTGTTTCATTAAACTCGCTTGCATCAGCAGCCCAATGAACAATCACTCCTCTGCTTTCAAGATTGGCAGAAAACTTTTCTAGATAATCAGCTAGATGAGTAATCGTATGGCGCTTTATATCACTGGCATGACTGCGTAGTTCTTCCCATTCGGGCAGTTGTTCAGCCATGTTATCATGCTTTTCCCTTAACGCCCAGAATGTTTGGTCGTGCCATGTTGTCTTCGCACGGTCTTTATTGAATATTTCAGCATTCTTTGAATGAATAGTACTCATAATATCTTTCCATTTAATTAAAGTCCGGCAGCAAGAATCTGCGATACATGAACAAACTTTATATTCTTATTCTCACGTTTGGCAATACCAGCCATGTGCATAAGGCAACTGCTGTCTGGTCCAGTCACATATTCAGCTCCAGTAGCCATGTGACGTTCTATTTTATCTTCGCCCATACGTATTGACACTGCTGTTTCTTCAACAGAAAACATACCGCCAAATCCACAACATTCATCTTTACGTTCAGGTTCCTTTATCGTGATACCGGCTATCAGTTTCAATAAATCAATGATCTTGTTGAACTGCGGAACATTAAGTTCTGAAGGTGATGACAATCCTAATTCTCTCACACCATGGCAACTGTTGTGTACACTCACGACATGATTGAAACTACCCGGAAGGGAAGTTATCTTTAGAACATCGTGGAGAAATTCCACGATATCCATTATCTTTTTTGAAGATACACATTCATGCTCACCTTCAAGGATATGCGGATAAAACACTTTCACGTAAGCAGCGCATGACGCAGAAGGCGCAACCACATAATCAAAATCCTTAAACATGTCATCAAACTTCCTAGCCAAAGGCTTTGCCATACGTTCAAATCCCGCATTTCCCATTGGTTGCCCACAGCAAGTTTGCTTTTCTGGGTAACTCACGTCAATTCCGAAATGCTTAAGTAATTTATACGTAGCCACACCAGCTTCCGGATACAAAGCATCGACATAGCATGGAATAAACAGTCCAACTTTCATTATATACCTCGATATTATTTAAAATATTTAAGACCTAAAGTTTTACCAAAAGAAATATTCGATAAACTATTTTCTCATATTCTCATCAACAAACGAAAATGGCAACAAATCTTTAACACTATTCAGTACATATATACCTGTCGTACCATAAAGAAGTATGCGCACATTCTGCTTATATCTATCTTCAATTTCAAGGATTACCTGTCTGCAAGCTCCACATGGAGTTATTGGGTCAGCAAGAAATCCGTGATCATTATATGCAGCTAT
>JAGPKZ010000058.1 GCA_018053665.1 Prevotella sp. | reverse complement strand
ATATTAAGAATATATGTTATTCAACCGAATCAGTCTACAATAGTAAAGACGCTTACAGGAAGCGATATATTTAAAGAATATAAATTTATTGAACCTGCAAACGTGAAAAATTAAAATAGCTAGACAACGTATGATGAGAACCATTTTAAAATATACATATATACTTGCGGTGTCATTTATGATTATGGCATTACATAGTTGCTCCGAAAGAGATATTGCAAATGAAGAAGCAACATCTTTAAAAGACGGGTATATATCTTTTGTATTGTATCATACAACTGCTGAGAAAAATGGAATAGAAACATCTACCCGAGCAACGATAAACGGTCAAGACCAATTAAATGAAAACTATATTGACAACGCTACAATATTCATTTATAATGACACGACACAAGCTGCTGTAAAAACAATACAAGGACAAAGTGTTTCTATACAAAATGATGGTTCTTATGTCGCAAGAACCAGAATTACAGATGATTTAAAAACTGCTTTATCAAATGGAGGATATGCATATATTATTGCTAATCCTACGGGTAATTTCAATGAAGGAATGACGCTTGCTGAAGTCAAGAATTCAATAGTGTCTTCTGATTTTACTGCCAATAGTTCAGGCATTCAAGATAAGTTTACAATGTCTGGTGGCGAAAATATATCATGGAATAATAATGCAGCATCTTCTACAGTCCCTTTGTATAGATGTGCTACCAAAGTTGTAGTGTACTCGAACATTAAAGAATCTGTCGACGAAATTTCTAACAGTTCAACAGTAACTTATACACCAAACTTAGGAAGTATGACTATAAGTTTGCTTAATGGCGTAAATAGAGGAATGATCGATGCTAACTATACAGCTGCCGACGTTGACTATTTCAACAAAGAAGAAACTTTGCAACAAACAGATTTATCAAAGACTTATGCTGGTATAGAATATAAATATTCTCATATTCCATTCTATAGCTACCCAACATCATGGAAAGAGGTAGATCCAAAGGAGACTGTTGTAGAAATATGTATACCTTGGACAGTGAAAGGGGAAAATAGATACATGAATACATATTATCAGTTAAGTATAAATAGCCAAAACAGAAAGATTGAGCGCAACCGCCAATACACGATTTATCTTAACATAAACAATATCGGAAGTACGAACAAAGAAACACCAGTGAAACTAAATCCTTCAAGTTTTACTATTTTACCTTGGGGTACTGTTGATGTAGGTGCAGGTAGCACAACTGACGAAAATGTTAGTGGTGAATTCCATAAATATCAGTATCTAACTGTTGATCCAAAAAGTATAATCTTGAACAACCAAACTTCAACAATAATAAAATATACAAGTTCATCAGCTTTAGATAAGACAAACACAAAGGTTACACAAGTAGATTACTACACGTATGAAACTTCAGGTACCCCAAGATCCAATATTCTTACAAATGCCGCAGATCTAGCTAAATATAAAATAGACATAACATCTGATAAAGAACTAACGTTCACTCATGAGTTTGACGGTACATACACGTATCAGAATATACATCTACAAGTAACAAACAATGAGGGGCTAACCGAGACTGTCATTATGACCCAATATCCGTCATTATATATTTCCACAGAAGATGGTGGAAATGTATTTATTGATGGTTACTTTGCCAGAGTTGAAAATGCAACGATGTCAGGTGCTGCAAAAAATTCTGACGGAACTTACTATGGTAAAAATACTACTAATTATAATAAATATCCTGCTACAAAGGATAACTATGCCATAACTCCATATGGCTATTTATTTGCCTCTTTAGGTAATTTGGCACAGACGCAAATAACAAATGTATATGTTACAGCATTTAATTCAGAAAATGGATATTATACTACAGGTGGAGAAACATATTACTACAAGATTGGTGACCCAAGAGTTAGTGCAGGTTGGAATTCATCTTCAATTATTAAATATCTTTCAAAATCAACAAGTAACACTTCATGGACTTCTTCAAATTGTGCCAATCTAATGATAGCGTCAACAGCCAATTCATATCGTTCAGTAATAGCCCCGGCATTCAAAGTATCTTCTGCATGGGGACAATGTTCAGAAGATGGTGTTACTTTCTCTAACGCACAGAAACGTGCTGCAACATATCAGGAAAACGGTTATGCAGCAGGAAGATGGAGATTACCAACTGAGGCTGAAATAATGTTTGTCGCTTATATGCAATCACAAGGTAACATTCCTACTCTATTTATTGATGGTGCAAATTACTGGGCTAGCAGTGGAAGATACTACAATAGTGGTAATTTCTATGACCCTAGTAACGGTGTTCAATGTTACGTAAGAACTGTTTATGACACTTGGTATTGGGGAGGTACGAAATGCCCTACTGGAACTTATACTATAAAGACTACAAAATGATGAAAAGTAAATTACACTACATATTCTACGTGATTGCTATAACATTATCTTTTATAGCATGTTCAGAGCACGACCTACTTACAGATTCCAGTCTATTTAAATCTGAAGGTTTACCTGTTGAGATTAATGGTTCACTTATCACTCCAGATGTTCAAGTGCTAAGTACTCGTAGTCTTGGAGAAACTCCTGATATCAAAAAGTTGTATGCTATAGTTTTTGATAATAATGGTTTACTACTGGAAGTAGATACATGTAAAGCAGCCAATAGCAATGGCGATAACATAAGTAATTTTTCAACGGCAAGTAATGGTCTCACATATTTCCATGTAACACTACATACATCAACAACTCCGAGAATAGTACATCTTGTAGCCAATTTCAATCCTGCCTTCACTACAATTCTCGACGAGGCCTCACTTATGAGAAAGATGACAGTAACAGATTCTACAGACTCATATTGGCAGAGAATAGTGTTTGACGAAGGTATTTATATTAATTCAAACGGAACTGTAGACATAGAAAAAACTCTACCTAAAATGCAAAACCTGAAGTTGATAAGAAACTTTGCAAAGGTAACAGTGAGTATATCTGACAGTATAAAGAATATATTTATACCACAGGGATATTATGTATTTAACCAACCTGTATCAGGAACTGTAGCTCCATATAATGTTAATACAACTATAAACGAAGATCCATTAACAAGTAGATTTGCTGACTATATAGCCAGTGATGGAACAACGATGTCGTATAAGGAATTACTTGCTCAAAAATACTACGGATATGAACCAGAGACTAGAACTTTCAAACTAGACCCAGATCCAACTAGTGCTAGTTTTCCATGGAAAAGCATTTCTGAACCGACATATATATATGAAAGCACGCATCGCAACGACCAAGATAACCCTTATATAATAATAAAGGGTACGTATATGGGAAACACAGTTACAGGCTCTGCTGGAGTACCTACGTATTACAAGGCAGACTTCTGCTACCCTACTGAACAAACAGGTAGTGGAGATCTTACATCAATGACATACTATAACCTAATAAGGAACTTTCAATACAACCTAAAAGTGACAAGAATTTCGGGGAATGGTTCAAAAACTTTGGCTGATGCTATTGTTGGTGGTCCAATGAACAACTTCATGGGAGTAACGACAGCTGGTAATATTACGAATATAGCCAATGACTCATCGCGTCTGTACGTAAGTTTCACAGATGAAATGTTTACCACAAAGGAACCTATTATCATAAAATACAAAAACGTATTCAACATGCACAATCCATCGACTACTAGTGATGACGAGATTTACAACCTGAGACGGAGAGAACTCAATACTACAAATTATAATGGCAAACACTACGTTAGAATATTTGGACTTGATGAAGAAGACAAATCACCTATTGGAACCATAAAGGGACCTATTGCTGCATCAGCAACAATAAACAGTGTTAACGATGCCGACGGATGGAGAACTATAACTATACAACCTACAGATTTACCAACAAGCAGTCTTGAACAGAAAATCCAAACCATAAGCATCTATAATTCTGACGGTTTACAAAGATACGTAAATCTATACTATCGCCGCCCTATGAACTTTTCAGTAGAGTTAAATCCAGCAACAGTTAACTCATCTGAAGATCAGAATCTAGATGTCATTATTGGCATTCCTGGAGATTTAACAGCACCTCGTTTTCCGCTTACATTCAAGATTGAGCACAATAGCAATGCCATATATCCAAACGTGCAAGCTACTGGATTTAACGAGTTGCCTGTAATTGTAGGCAAATCAATTATTGACGGAACAACAGACTCATATTACTATACACGAAATATAAGCTGGAACGAGTATAAAAATACAGGTACAAGCAATGACGGACTAAAGCGTTTCCATTGCTATTTTAATACATATAAAGCAAATAGTGCAGGACAAGTTTATGTGGCAACAGATAAATATTTCATAACCCAACCTATTACCGCAACATTGACTAACAATTAGCTTGTTGATACCAAAAGCATATAAAAAATCATTATATCTATCAACATGCTTGCAAAGTAATAAAAAAAGTATTAATTTTGCAGCCATGAGAATAGATATTATTTCAGTAATACCAGATATGATGGAAGGATTCATTAATGAATCCATATTGGCACGTGCACAGAAAAAAGGATTGGTAGATATTCATCTGCACAATTTAAGAGACTACACTCAAGACAAATGGAGACGCGTAGACGATTACCCTTATGGTGGCAGTGCAGGAATGATTATTCAATGTGAACCTATAGACAGATGTATTTCTGCGCTGAAAGCTGAACGTGATTATGATGAAGTAATCTATACTAGTCCTGACGGAGAGCAATTTGACCAACATATTGCAAACGAACTTTCACTGAAGGGCAACATCATTATTCTTTGTGGACATTACAAAGGCATAGATCAGCGTGTACGCGATAATCTCATCACTCGTGAAATTAGTATAGGCGATTATGTGCTTACAGGAGGCGAACTTGCTGCTGCTGTAATGACAGATGCTATAGTTAGACTAATTCCAGGTTCAATAAGTGATGAACAAAGCGCACTTAGTGACTGTTTTCAGGATGATATGCTTGCAGCACCTATATATACAAGACCATCTGAATATAAAGGTTGGAAAGTCCCAGACGTACTACTTAGTGGCAATGAGGCTAAGATTCGTAAATGGGAATTTGACAGAGCTATGGAACGTACTAAAAAAATACGTCCTGATTTGCTAAAATAATTTCGTGTTATTTTTAATAAATTCCTCACCAATGGTAAACCCTTCTTCATAAAGTCTTTCCAACTTATCTATATCTTTTTCTATTCTTCCAACCTCGATAGGACGCAATGGTCGGATACATTTTATCTGTCCACTTTCTTCCAATTTGTTTACAAGTTCAAGTTTTTGATTATAAGCTAGGTGTCGTCTACTCAAAGCAACCCTCAATCGTGGGTAATTTTTATAAACGAAATGAGGAACTTTTCTATCCTTACCATCATCTCGCCAACCTTTATTTCTCGTTAGGATTACTACATTGTTTGTATATCCCATATCAATCGCATGCTGCAAAGGTATACTATCAACGATTCCACCATCAAGCATCGGAATTCCGTCTACATCAACAATCTTGCTTACATACGGCAGACTACTAGAAGCTCTTACAATATCAAGCGAACGCTGATGATCTTCCAATTCACTCAAATACATTGGCTGACCAGTAAGACAATTAGTCGTTACCATTTCAAAGTTCTCCGAATGTTTAAAATATTCATCAAAGTCAAAAGGTAAAAGTTTGTTGGGAAATTTATCATAAAGGAGTTTACTGTCGAAAATACATCCTTGAGAAACAAGATGGCGAAGACCTATATATTTATATCTAGCAAGATAGTCTATATTTGAAATACGTGCACGTCGTGGTTGACGGCTGACATAACTCATACCGTTACATGCTCCAGCAGAAACGGCAACAATATATTTAAAATAAATATTATGTTTCATAAAAGCATCAAGAACACCACTTGTAAAAACTCCGCGCATTCCTCCGCCTTCAAGAACAAGACCTATATTTCCAGTAATAACCATATATTCTAATAATTTTACACCAATTTATTCAATTTTCTTGCAAAGATAGTATTTTTTTAATTAAAAAAGTGTAACTTTGTAGGCAAATTAATAAAAAAATAGCATTACATGTTTGATACAGCTACTTATGTGAGACGCCGTAACGAACTTAAAAAGCTCGTTAAGAGTGGCGTTATCATTTTTTTCGGAAACAATGAATCTCCGGCAAATTTTCCAAACAATGGGTATCATCCTTTTCGTCAGGACTCATCGTTTTTATATTATTTCGGACTCCAAAGAGATGGACTCGTTGGAGTAATAGATATTGATAATGACACAGACACACTTATTGGTGACGATATAGATATTGAAGATATTGTTTGGTTTGGTTCAGTTGACAGCATTCAAGAAATGGCACAGAGAGCAGGCGCAACAGCTTCTGCTCAGATGAAAAGCCTAAAATTGGTCTGCAATGAAGCCATGAGTAAACACCGCAAGATACATATTCTGCCTCCTTATCGATATGATATTAAGATTCAGATATTTGACTTGCTAGGAATACACCCTTGTCAACAGAAAGAAGCAGCAAGTATGCCGCTAATTAACGCTGTTGTGAAGATGCGTTCTACAAAGGAGCCACAAGAAATTGAAGAGCTTGAGCGTGCTGCCGTAATAGGATATAAAATGCACACTACGGCTATGAGACTTACTCAACCAGGCATTACTGAGAAATTTATTGGAGGACAAGTTGATGGTATCGCAAATTCTTATGGCTCCATGGTCAGTTTCCCAACTATATACACTCAGCATGGAGAAATTATGCATGGTGCGCCATCAATGAACGTGCTTGAGGAAGGAAGACTTGTACTTTGTGACGCAGGTGCCGAGACGATAAACAACTATTGTAGCGACAATACTCGCACAATGCCTGTTAGTGGAAAGTTCACCCAAAAGCAATTGGAAATATATTCAATTGTAGAAGCATGCCACGATTATACTTTGGAAGTAGCAAAACCTGGAACAAAATATGCAGATGTACACTTTGCGGTATGTAAACTGATGTTTGACAGATTAAAGGAACTTGGACTTACAAAGGGAGATACAGATGAAGCTGTTAGAGCTGGAGCACATGCAATGTTTCTTCCACATGGACTAGGACACATGATGGGAATGGACGTGCATGATATGGAAAGTCTAGACCAAATAAACGTAGGATTTGACGAAGAAACTCGCCCTAACCTAGAACAATTCGGAACAAACTGTCTGAGAATGGGTCGCAGACTTGAAGAAGGATTCGTAGTTACAGACGAACCTGGTATATATTTCATTCCAGCACTTATTGATAACTGGAAAGCAAACGGGCACTGTAAGGATTTTCTTAATTTCGACAAATTAGAGACTTATAAGGACTTTGGAGGTATAAGAATTGAGGATGACGTTTTAATAACAAAAGACGGATGTAGATTCATCGGTAAGGATCGTATTCCTTATCATCCAAAAGACGTAGAGGATTTCATGGATAAAAAATAACATTATATTAGTTTAAATGAGAAAATTATTAGTAATGACACTCATTGCCTTGACGGCAATTGGAGCAACAGCACAGGAAAAGAAGGCTGAGAAAAATGTAAACAAGCCGGTATTCACTGTAGTAAAAGAGAACAAAATCACAAGTATTAAGAACCAAAGCCGTAGTGGTACATGTTGGGACTATTCTACACTAAGTTTTATTGAGTCTGAAATTATTAAGAAGACAGGTAAGACTTATGACCTTTGTGAGTCATTTGTTGCCAACAAGACTTATATGGATCGTGCGATTCAAGTAGTACGCCTACATGGAGATTGCCAATTTGCAGAAGGTGGAAGTTCTTATGATCCATTTTATTGCCTTGAAAATTATGGTATTTGCCCTGAAAACGCGATGCCATTTGTAGGTAGTCTTTATGGTGATTCACTAAACAATTACAATGAGTTTTTCAATTTGATGACTCCTTATGTGATGGCAGTTGCTAAAAGCGATTCTAAGAAGTTGTCTTCTCAATGGAAAGCTGGACTTCAAGGAATCCTTGACGCTTACCTAGGCAAGTGCCCTGAAAAATTCACTTACGAAGGCAAGAGTTTCACTCCAAAGTCTTTCGCAGCAAGTCTTGGTATTGATTTCAACGACTATGTAAGCATAACAAGTTACACCCACCATCCATTCTGGAAGGGATTCGCAGTTGAAGTTCAGGACAACTGGCGTGACCCTCTTTCATGGAATATTCCAATGGAAGACATGATGCGTATCATTGACAACGCTGTAATGAATGGATACACTGTAGCTTGGGGCGGTGACGTTTCAGAAGAAGGTTTTACACGTGACGGTCTTGCTTACAATACAGACACAAAGAAAGTACAGAGTCTTACAGGTAGCGACATGGCTCGTTGGCTGAAACTCACAAAGACCCAAAAGAGCAATATGATAGACTCTTTGGGATGTAAAATTCCAGAGATCACACCTACACAGAAAATGCGTCAGGAAAGATATGATAATTGGGAACTTACCGACGATCACGGTATGCTTATATATGGTATCGCCAAAGACCAGAATGGTAAGGAATATTACATGGTTAAAAACTCATGGGGAGAAGCAGGTGAATACAAGGGAATTTGGTATATGACAAAGAACTTTATCGCTGCAAACACTATGGATTTCATGGTTAATAAAAATGCCATACCAAAGGATATACGCAAGAAACTTGGCATCTAATATTAGATGACAAAAAGAAATAGAAGGCACAATCTGAAAAAACATTTCAGATTGTGCTTTTTTTTTGTTTTTATTTTGTAACTTTGAGCACGGGTTTTTACGTCATAAGCAATAAAAACTCTTCAAAAGCATATGTTTACAGACATTGCAACCAAGAAAAAAATAAAAACGATATAAATGCATTTCAAATGGAATTACGAACCACCTACACCAGAAGAGAAACAAGCAGCTGAAGAACTTGGAGATAATCTGAGCATCAGTCCTATTTTAGCACAACTTCTTATAAAGCGAGGTATTAATACAGAATCTGCTGCCAAGAGATTCTTCCATCCACAATTAGCCGATCTCATAAATCCATTTCTCATGAAAGATATGGACATCGCTGTAGAACGTCTGAACGAAGCGATGGGCAAGAAAGAACGTATTCTTGTTTATGGAGATTACGATGTTGACGGATGCACAGCTGTTGCACTGGTGTACAAATTTATTCAGCAGTTCTATTCAAACATAGACTACTATATACCTGACAGATATGACGAAGGGTATGGAGTTAGTAAAAAAGGAATAGACTATGCTAATGAAACAGGTGTAAAACTTATTATAATACTTGACTGCGGCATAAAAGCAATCAAGGAAATAGACTATGCCAAAAGTCTTGGTATAGATTTTATTATTTGTGACCACCATGTCCCAGACGAGACGATGCCACAAGCGGTAGCAATATTGAATCCTAAAAGAAATGACGACACATTCCCATATAAATCTTTATGCGGCTGTGGTGTAGGATTCAAATTTATGCAAGGTTGGGCAAAGAATAACAATATTCCCTTTTCAAATCTTATTCCTTTACTTGACTTATGTGCTGTTTCAATAGCAGCAGATATTGTGCCGGTAACAGACGAAAACAGGATAATTGCATTTCATGGACTAAAACAGTTAAATCAAAATCCAAGTATAGGTCTGAAAGCAATTATTGATATTTGCGGTCTAAACGGACGTGAAATATCAATGAGCGACATTGTATTCAAGATTGGTCCAAGAATAAACGCTTCGGGAAGAATGGAAAACGGAAAGGAAAGTGTTGACCTGCTTATCGAAAAAGACTATGGAGTGGCTATTGAAAAGGCGAAACACATTGATGGATATAATGAGCTACGCAAGGATATTGACAAGCAAATGACAGAAGATGCTAACATTATTGTCTCAAAACTTGAGAATCAAAAGCATCATTCAAGTATAGTGCTTTATGACGAAAACTGGAAGAAAGGTGTTATCGGGATTGTAGCATCACGTCTTACGGAGATGTATTTTCGCCCTACTGTTGTGCTAACAAAAGACGGTGATTTTGCAACAGGTTCTGCCCGTAGCGTAACAGGATTTGACATTTATGCAGCAATTAAAAGTTGTCGCGATTTACTTCTTAATTTCGGTGGTCACACCTATGCTGCTGGATTAACACTTAAATGGGATAACATACGGACATTCATACAAAGATTCCAAGAATATGTTGAAGAACACATCGAGCCGGAACAGACTGAGGCTAATATCAACATTGACTGTCATATAGATTTCAAGGACATAACTAAGAAACTTTATAATGACTTAAAACGTTTTGCACCTTTTGGTCCAGAATGTACAAAACCATTATTCTGTACTCTCGGCGTTTATGATTATGGTACCAGTAAAGTTGTGGGAAGAGAGCAGGAACATATAAAGTTGGAACTTGTTGATTCTAAGTCAAGTGATGTCGTAAACGGAATCGCATTTGGCCAAAGTGCATCTGCGCGATACATTAAAAGTAAAAGATCGTTTGATATTGTATATTCGCTTGAAGAAAATGTCTTTAAGCGAAGCCAAATTCAATTGCAGATAGAAGACATTCGTCCTGAAGGAATAAAAGAAGAATATAAGTCTAAAATATAATGGAATGTCAGCAGATACTACGTCAATATTGGGGGTATGCTGATTTCCGGGGAATACAAAAAGACATTATTGAAAGTATTTTTGCCGGACGCGATACTCTTGGACTAATGCCTACAGGTGGAGGAAAATCCATAACTTTCCAAGTACCAGCATTAGCATTGGATGGAGTATGCATTGTCATCACACCACTTATTGCCTTGATGAAAGACCAAGTGGACCACCTGCAAAAACTTGGTATAAAAGCCGCCTCCATATATTCTGGCATGACAAGACCTGAAATTATAAAAGTTCTTGAAAATGCCATATTCGGAGGAGTCAAGATTTTATACGTATCACCGGAAAGACTTTCTTCTGAGCTTTTCCTAGCCAAATTAAAACACATGAAGGTGAGCTTCATCACTGTAGATGAAGCCCACTGTATAAGTCAGTGGGGATATGACTTTCGTCCTTCATACCTTCACATATCCGATATACGCAAACAAAAACCAGATGTTGCCATTTTGGCATTGACGGCAACAGCCACCCCAGAAGTCATTGATGACATACAAGCAAGATTGGGATTTAAGGAAAGAAATGTCTTCCGCATGAGCTTTGAGAGAAAAAATCTAACTTATGTTGTAAGACTCACATCAGACAAAGACCAACAACTTATTCATATCCTTAATTCTGTAAAAGGATGCGCAATAGTTTACGTAAGAAGCAGGAAACGCACAAAGGAAATTGCACAAATGCTTAAAGACAATCATATTGAGGCTACTTACTATCACGCAGGACTTGAACATTACACAAAGGATTTGCGACAAAAGGAATGGCAAAATGACGAAACACGTGTAATGGTGGCTACAAATGCATTCGGTATGGGGATAGACAAACCGAATGTAAGAATAGTCGTACATATCGACTGTCCTGACTCGATTGAGGCTTATTTTCAGGAAGCAGGACGTGCAGGAAGAGATGGCAAAAGAGCATACGCTGTCTTGTTATACAATGAAGGCGACAGTAGAAAATTACATAAACGTATTACCGACAACTTCCCTGAGAAAGAATATATCAGGAAAGTATATGAGAGTTTGGCTTATTTCTACCAAATAGGTGTAGGTAGTGGTATCGGACATACATTCGCTTTTGATTTAGGAAAATTCTGCCATAACTTCGGATTATCAATGATTCTTGTAGACTCATCACTAAGAATTTTGGAAAGAGCTGGCTATATCGTCTACGAAAACGATCCGAAAAGCAGTGCCAAACTTATGTTTCTGCTTAGTCGTAACCAGCTTTATATACTTGAAAATCTTACAACTAACGAGGATAAAATCATAACCACCCTACTCCGTCTTTACGGTGGACTTTTCAATGACTACACATATATAGATGAAGGATTAATAGCTCAGAAATCAGGACTCACACCAGAACAGGTATACCTCATACTGAAGAATCTGAGCATGAAAAGAATATTACATTTTATTCCACAACGTAAAATGCCTTATATATCATATACAAAGAGTAGAGATGACGGTGAAAGGATTATCATTTCAAATAATGTGTATGAAGACAGAAAACTTGAATTTGAAAAGAGAATTGGCGCAATCATTGGATATGCCCAAAATGATAGTGTATGCAGAAGTAGACAGTTATTAAGATATTTCGGTGAAACAAACAGTAATGACTGCGGATTATGTGATGTTTGTCTTGAACATAATACAGATCAGGCATCAGAAGATAGAATTTCTTTGCCAAAACAAA
>JAGPKZ010000126.1 GCA_018053665.1 Prevotella sp. | reverse complement strand
AGACTTGATATGCCAGTTGCCTCTATTTCCTTTTCCTGTATCTTCAACAAATAATCCTTACCGTTTCGGCTTATAGACCGCAATTCATCAAGTTCATCATTATAACCACCGGCAATCACATCGCCTTTGTTTACAAGCTGTGGCGGATCTGGTTGTATTTCCTTTTCAATACGATCTTTTATGCTTTCGCAAAGATTCAATTGTTCGCCTATGCGTTTCAGCGCATCATTGTTGGCATAAAGACAAGCCGTTTTTATTGGACGAATTGCCTCTAGAGCATACTTTAGCTGCACTACTTCACGTGGAGAAACACGCCCTACTGCCACCTTAGAGATGATACGTTCCAAATCTCCTATACGATGCAATTGATCATCAACAATCTGTCTGAATTCAGGTTCTCTGAAGAAATACTCTACAATATCAAGGCGTTCCTGTATAGGACGAACCTCTTTTAGTGGAAATACAAGCCATCTACGCAGCATTCGTCCTCCCATCGGGGTAACAGTACGGTCTATCACATTAAGTAACGAACTACCATCATCCTGCATCGGAGCAATAATTTCCAACGAACGTATTGTAAAACGATCAAGTCTTACATACTTTTCCTCTTCTATTCGTGAAAGAGACGTAATATGACTGATGTGAGTATGCTGGGTTATCTCAAGATACTGCATTATAGCTCCACTGGCTATAATACCATTTTTTAGGTGTTCAACTCCAAAACCTTTAAGGTTCTTTGTTCCGAAATGTTTAAGAAGTTTCTGTTTGGCACTCTGTTCTGTAAATACCCAATCATCAAGTTCAAAAACACAGAACTTATTACCAAAGTAATATTCAAATTCTTTCTTATAATTACGGTCATAAAGAACCTCCTTTGGCATAAAATTACCCAACAGTTTCTCTACGTAATCATAAGTTCCTTCACCAGTCATAAACTCACCTGTAGAAATATCCAAGAAGCTAACACCACAAGAAGCTTTACCGAAATGAACAGCGGCAAGAAAGTTATTTTCCTTATAATTCAGTACATTGTCACTCATGGCAACACCAGGAGTAACAAGTTCTGTTATTCCGCGCTTCACCATCTTGTCCATTTCGCTCAGTCCCTTCTTACCCTTAATCTGCTCTCGCTTCTTTTTAGGGTCTTCAAGCTGGTCGCAAATAGCCACACGCTTTCCGGCACGAATAAGTTTTGGTAAATAAGTGTCCAATGCGTGATGCGGAAATCCTGCCATTGCAGCAGAACCTGATTCACCACCGTTATTACGCCTTGTAAGCGTAATACCTAGTATTTTGCTTGCCTCAACAGCATCATCACAATAAGTTTCATAGAAATCGCCACAACGAAACAGCATCAGTGCATCAGGATGTTTTGCCTTTAGCGAAAAGAACTGTTTCATCATCGGCGTAAGTCCTTTTTCGTCCTTAGCCATATATCTAAAAGTTCGTCTGAATTACAAAATTACGCAAATAAAGACGAAACGCAAAATAAAACCTTTATTTTTATGATTTTATGGCGATTTGCGAATAATTATCATTAGCGCCCACTAATGATACAAATAATATACACAAGACGGTTGCTAATTTACTATAGCGATTTTGCAGACTACGCCCTTTTCACCTTCCTGTGTAGCTGTCTCAACCATATAAATACCAGAAGCTACACGACGGCCACTCTTATCTTTTCCATCCCAAGTAAACATTCCGCCGTTACTGCGTCCTTCAGCAACAAGCGTTCCTGCAGAAGTGACAATCTTTACATCGGCATTATATGAAAGTCCAGTAACGGTAATCAAACCCGTATAATCAGGGCGCACGGGATTAGGATAAGCATAAACACTTTGTTTTGTCATTTCATTTTCAGCATCATTCGCGTCACTAATAAATGAGCACAAGCCTTTGTCTGTTCCGAAAAACACTTCGCCAGTAGTACCATTTATCGCAATACTCTCGACATTGTTTGAAAGCAATTTGCTATTTTCTTCCGTGAAATGATGTATTTCTTCAATATTGTTTGAACTGACAAGGTAAACACCGTTTCCATTCGTACCAAACCACTTACGATTACCTCCGTCAACAGCCATACATGTAACATCAACGCCACTAAGAAGATAATCAGCATAATTCGTACCGTCATTACGTGGAACCTTGATCTGCTGGAATACAGGATTCACATCTGTCACATTAGAAGACGCTAGCATTAAAGGACCCACGCTAGTGCCAATCCATATATTATTTTCTTTATCTTCTGCTGCGCATCTCACGTAATAAAGAGTAAGTTTAGAACCATCCTGATTCACAAAGTTATGGATAACGTTAGCTTTGTCTGTAGACTTATTATACGACACCAAAGCAGGATAACCCCAATAGTTATCCACAAACCAAAGAAGTTTTCTGCTATCAAAGAATGGATTCGTCATATTGTCAAACGAGCGACCATCGTTCATAAAAATATCTTTATGAAAAGAATTCCACTTCCCATCAGGAGTTAATTCAAAAAGCGAAGTCGTGGCACTGTTGCTATTAAACAACCACAAATTGGAACTATCATCAAAGCGCAAGCCCTGAACAAGAACATAATCTTTGCTAATATTCTTCACTGTTGCAGCTCCCTGCAAAGGACTGTTGTTATAGTTGTATTCCTTTACAAATTTTCCATCTTTGAATTCATAGAGTCCTATCCTTCCACTTGCAAATACATGTGAATCATCATTCGGATCAACATCCATTGACATCAAATTCACATAAGAATGCCCTGTAATACTTTGAAGATTATCCTGAAATACAGACCATTCATCACCTTTCAACACCTGAACACAGCCTGGGCGCATAAGGTCCTTATCTGGATTCCAACCTCCACCGCAAGTGTAGAGGTTTCCTTTATAGAACTTCATAAATCCAAAGTAATTATACTTAGGACCACCAGGGTTTGCCTTTGATATTTTTTCTACAAGACTCGCCTTATTATCAACAGGCTTTGCAGAATAATCGGCAACACGCATCCAGTTGTTTTTATCAAGCAGATTAGACGTTGCCAATGCACGATAAATACCGTTAACGCTACTTGCCGCATAGATGTATTCTGAATCCAGATACGAATAGTCTACTTTAAATCCTAGATTATAAGTATCACTGATTTCGGCATTAGCAACATTCAGTTTCACAATTCCAAAACCAGTACTTAAATAAGCATATCCTAAACTTTGATAAATATCATTAATATTCTTATCTAAAGTTATTGAAGAATTGTAATAGTCACTGATATTCACCACATTGCCTTTATCGTCCATAAGGTCGATATTCTGGTTTGAATAAACTATTACAAGCCTTTTTGCTGATTTATTATAAGAAATATGTAATATATTGCAGTCACTTAGCCCATTTGTCTTATCATAAGTCAGTATGCTCTGGTCGGCTGTATTATAAGAATAGATATTATTGCTTGCAAGTACATAAATAATGTTTCCACTACCCTGCTCCACATCCTGCACATCAGAATAAGCCATGTAGGCCTTCCAATTACCAGTCTGTGATGCTTGCATAATGCCTACGCAACTCATTAAGACTATAGCAAGTAATAATATTCTTTTCATGTATTACTTATTTTCCTTTAGATATTCAGAAAGTTTCACCACAGCTCTTGCACGATGACTAATTTTGTTTTTTATGTCCTCGCCAAGCTCAGCAAAACTCTTATCATAACCTTCAGGAACAAATATCGGATCATAGCCAAATCCTTCTGTTCCATGCTTCTCCGTAGCAATTTGTCCGTCTACCCTACCCTCGAAATA
>JAGPKZ010000010.1:25813-40018 GCA_018053665.1 Prevotella sp. | reverse complement strand
ATACTCGAATTGATATTTTTGAAGAAATAAGCAAAATACGGAGTGTTAGCTGCAGATGGCATAAATACGATAGCAAACCAAAATGAATACCATATCATCACAGCCTTTAACATCCATTTGCGATAATAGTTGAAACAGGCTGAAAACAATATTACAGCCAATGGCAACACAGATATATAGGATGTAACAACATTATCAAACCATAATCCGTTGACAAATGCAATGAATCTATCAGCTCTATTATCCGTAATCATTCTATGAAGAGAAAAATATTCTATAAGTCTGAATAATGATAATGCTAAAATAGCTAATACGTGGATTGATAATATATATACAATAGCTTTTGTAAAACGTTTCATTTCTTTTGCGTAATAAATTCAATACAAAAGTATAAAAAATAAGAGAATAATGCAATAAATGCACAATCAAATAAATATTTATTTGTAATTTTGCCAAAAGTAAAGATTTATCTAACAAAAATGAAATTATTATTCCGCAACAAATACTTCTGGTTGCTTTTATTAGTGTGTTCATTCACACTTCTGCCGTTTCTTGGTCTATCTGATTTTCATACTAAGGGTGAGCCGCGTGAAGCTATTGTTTCTTACACTATGCTTTCTGGTGATAACTGGGTGCTACCAACTAACATGGGAGGCGAGACTGCTTACAAACCACCATTCTTTCATTGGTGTGTAGCTCTTGCAAGTAGTGTTTATGGATCAGTGACGGAAGCTACATCACGTATTCCATCGGCAGTGGCATTACTAATAATGACGATGGCAACTTTTGCTTTTTTCGCAAAGCGAAAAGGCAATAAGATAGGTATTATTACGGCACTGACAGCATTCACTAGTTTTGAAATTCATCGTGCTGGTGGTAATTGCCGTGTAGACATGGTGTTGACAATGCTAACGGTTTGTGCCATATACGACTTGATGAGATGGTATGAGCATAATATGAAAGGCATTCCATGGATAGCGATAGTCCTTATGGGACTTGGCACAATGACAAAGGGACCAGTAGGCTCTATCATTCCATGTATGGTGATGGGGATATTCATGTTGATGCGCAAGATGAACTTCTTCCGTGCGTTCTTTACCTTGTTTGCATTTGGATTACTTTCACTTTTGATATACGGTGCATGGTTCTATGCAGCATATCGTCAGGGCGGACAGTCGTTCCTTGATCTTATGTATGAAGAGAATGTTGGTAGAATGACCAACACCATGAACTATGACTCATGCGTGAATCCATGGCCATACAACTTCCTGACTGTATTCACAGGATATCTACCTTGGGTGTTGTTGCTGATAACGACACTGTTCTTCGTGCGTTGGAATTTTAAAAAGAAGATTAATCTAAAGAGTATATGGAATGATGTGCTCGGTATGGATAATGTAGACTTGTATTCATTAATAGCAATCGTTTCGATATTTGTATTCTATTGTATACCGCAGAGCAAGCGTTCTGTGTATCTGATGCCTATATATCCATTCTTAGCATATTTCATCGCTAAACTTCTTGTATGGCTTTCTGATAGTCAACAGAAACCATTGCGCATATATGGCGGAATACTTTCTGTGCTGTCTAGTTTGTTGTTTATTGTCTTTGTGTTGATAAAGTCGGGTGTTGCGCCTTTGACTATCCTTGGTGGACACGGCAAACACGCAATTACAAATATTGCAACAATGCAGGCTTTCGCTAACATTGGAAGTTGGTGGCAATATGTATTGATACTTGCAACTACCATCATTGGATTAGCATGGTGGAGATATCAGAAAAGAAACAATGGTGACAAACTTGTTTATGCTATTATTGTCCTTACTTTTGCACTCTATCTGTCTGTAGACGGAGTTTATACACCAGCTGCATTAAATGTAAAGTCTCAAAGGCCTGTTGCTGAATGTATAGATCGAATTGCACCTGAAAGTAAAGGCAAGATATATGAATATATTGATTACGCTATAAGGACTCCTGGAGACAAACCCCACTTCTTTGAGCTGAATTATTATCTTAATAACCGTGTACATAACTTCTATAATGAGAAGCCTCAAAGCGGTTTCCTTGTGATAACTCATTCTGATTATGTAATGTGTGTAAACGGATTTAAGAAACAAGGATATAAATTCAAATTCATTAAAAACTGGGCAGAGTTTGATATGGATTTATATCAATTCAATAAATAAAAGTTATTTGTATTCGTGAGACTTATTTTAGTTTCACGAATACAAACCTTAACAACAAAAAGTTTATTGGTACAATCATAACCAGTGTCATGATACCAGCAAGTTGTTTCCCTATTGCAAAGTGCATCAATAAATTAAGAAGTCCTATCTCAAGAAGATAGTTTATGATGTGACTGCCAAGAAAACCTGCTGCATTCTTTTTTGAAGATTGTTTCTTGAAAGTGAAACGAGTTGTCATGAAATAGTTGAATACTAAACCAACACCATATCCAATAGTATATGATATAGTGGCGTTGAAAACGAGTAATGCAAGCAAATAAGCACAATAGTGCAAACCTGTGGATAATGATCCAGTGACACCAAAACGCATTATTCTCCCTGCATCCTTATGCCATTGGGGATGATTATTCCAAAAAGATAGTAGCTTATTCCTCATTCCCAAGTATTTCTGCGATATTATAAAGCGGACGATGTTTCACCTCAGTATATATCTTTCCGATATATACACCAATCACACCAATGGAAATAAGCATTATTCCTCCTACAAACCATACTGAAAGCATCAATGAAGCCCAACCGTGTACGGCAGTTCCGGCAATGAGTGCATGAATTACATAAATTGCTATACCTACACATACAAGCAAGAAGAGTATTCCCATGTATATGATATTATATATTGGTTTTATAGAGAACGATGTGATTCCGTCGAGGGCAAGCCCCAACATCTTACGAAGAGTATATTTAGACTTACCAGCCTGACGTTCACTTATGGTGTCGTCAACAGTGGTTGAAGAAAGTCCTATCAAAGGGATAAGTCCACGAAGATATAAATTTCTCTCGTCGTATTCTGAAAGCATCTCTAAGGCACGTTTACTCATCAGTCGGAAATCAGCATGGTTGAAAACGCTCTTCACTCCCATGTGATCCTGCAACTTATAGAAAGCCTCTGCTGACATTCTCTTCAATAATGGATCGGCAGTGCGTGATACTTTTACACCATATACAATGTCGTTGCCTTGTTCAAAGTCATCAATCATCTGCTCAATGGCATTGATATCATCTTGAAGGTCAGCGTCAATAGTAATTACGGCATCAGCCCAATCTTTAGCAACCATCATACCAGCCATGATAGCATTTTGGTGTCCGCTGTTGTGGGCAAGCGAGATACCCTTTACATAATGATTCTCATTATGCATCTTTTTAATGATATCCCAAGTGTGGTCCTTACTACCGTCATTGACGAAGACCATCATGCTATCTTTTGATATTTTTCCCTTTTCTACAAGACCATCGAAAAACTCAGTGAGTCTTTTTACTGAATCTTCCA
This sequence comes from Prevotella sp., assembly GCA_018053665.1. Lineage (GTDB taxonomy): Bacteria > Bacteroidota > Bacteroidia > Bacteroidales > Bacteroidaceae > Prevotella. Next base: position 36,505 of record JAGPKZ010000010.1, on the reverse strand, counting down.
AAACTGGTTCTTCGTTATAGCATGGAGAAACGGTTGCTAATTTTATCATACCCTTTTTCTTTCTACAAATTCACTGAAAGTAATAAACTCTTCACTCTTATTCTTAAGATGTTTAATTAATCTGTCTAATCGCTGCGCCATTTGCAGTCCACTATGATTCTTTATGATAAATGGCATCTTGAATTCAGGATGTTGCTTAAGTTCATAAAATTCCCATGGGTGGAAATAAGTGACGAAATATCCGTCATGCTTCAGCACTCTGTTGACCATCCAATAGTATATGTTTTCTGGTAGATTGTGTAGTGCTAGCCAGAAGAGTGGGAAGCGGATTATCGGAGTTACAGATGCTGGTATTTCCATTACGCCCTTGCGCATAAAATATGTGCGTGGAGTATTTAAATGCATGTATCTTCCAGGGATGAATGCAGGATTGAGTGATGAATTATATTCAAATCCTGCATTTTCTATGTCTTCATCAGAAACAGGGAACATCCTTGGTTGGCGATATCCTTTCGTTTTAACACCCGATATGCGCTCGACAATTTCCTTTGAACGGAATACGTCGTTGACATTAGGACGCCAATGGTCAACACCATGACAAGCCACTTCGTGACCTTCGTCGATGATGCGTTTAATAACTTCGGGAGCATTTTCAGCGAAATTTCCAGTACAGAAAAATGTGGCTTTTACGCTATTTGCTTTTAGTGTATCAAGGATTCTGTTTGTTCCAAAAATAGAAACCTCCATTCCTTCTTCTAATGAATATTCAACCCCATGCTCGCGGGGGACGTCAAATTCTTCTGTGTCAAAACTTAGTAAAATCATAGCAATGATATTATATTGCGTCTGCGAAATTACGAAGTTCTATTCAGATTTGCAAATTTAGGACATCATATTTACATTATTATACCTAATTATACCTAAAATTTATATCTAAGCTGCAAGTCTACATCTGTCTGACTGCTACCACGTATCTGTTGTGGGCCGCTTGAAATGACAGAGCGGTCTAGATAATCAGTGGTTCCGACTCTGGCAATCATCATGATATTTTTGTTGATGTCGGTGCGCAAGTTGATAGAATAGCGTATGCCTTCACCCGAGAAAGCGGGGAAGCTAAAATTATACATTACTCCGCGTTCGTATGTATATACTCTGCTCTGATAATCTGCGGTGTGAAAGTATCCTATGCTTGCAGCTGCACTAATCCAATGATACTTATAAAAAATGCTTTGTGATAGCATGTATCCAAGACTTCCTGTCTGCTGTTGTGAATATACGATGTCTGCTTGTGAACGGGATTGAATGTTTCCTATGACATAGCCCAACTGAAACCGACCACGATGTTCATTCACGTTGTCGAGGGCGGTCTTACTAGCATTGTCACGTTGCTTTATCTTGAGTCTGTAACGTGCCAGAAGTGAAAACTGTTTTTTATTATAAACCAATTGAATCATATTGTCCCAAGAATGTGTTTCCGGAAAACTCTGCATGTATTTAGGCCATGCGAAGTATGCATAATCTGTATACATCATTACTGTGGTATGGCGACTTATGTTCCAGTTTATGCCAAGATATATTCCACTCTCGTCCTGTATACTTCCTGCATCGCTAAAACTGTTGGCATACATTCCGTAATATCGATATGCGTAGAATCTCTGCAATGCCATAATCTGTAAATTACCAAGCAACTTATAACTCAAGCTGTTGATTGTGGCAACAGCATGACTGTCGCCTGTTGCCGTTTCGCCATTGAAAGAGAATTTACCGCAAATATAACCATAGTCAACTCCTGCGTTCCAAAATCTTTTACCATAAGCAGACCAACGCTTGTAAATACGTGCTGTGTCTGGACGTAGTTCTCTGTTTAATGATGAATATATTGCAGACATGCCGATGTGGAAACCATTATTGAAATATCTTATATTTCCACCTCCGGCAAAGATAGATGTATTGTGTTTTCGTGCCATTTCTGAAACAGTACGGTGATATCCATTACCCGTAATCGTGGCAATAGTGCTTAGTGAATCCTTATTTGGTGTAGCGTCAATATCCCTATATGATATAAATCCTGTAATGTCAAGTCCCTTTGATATGCTGACAGTTGCAGCGGTTCCTTGCATGTAATTTGCTTCTGAGCGTGAAGAATGTTCTCGTATGCTGTTGGTTGAGCGCCCAAGTGTTTGAAGTGTTGCTAACTTGCCAAAACTATAATCATTATTTATGACCAATCCCATGCCGAACTTTAATCGGTATCTTCCAACAACAAGAGATTTCAACTTACCAATATTCCGTAGCATTAGATAATATGAATAATAATCATATCCAAGTTTGTTTTTCCCCTTGAAAAACGGTTCGCCGGCATCCTGCGCACCAGTGAAACCAAACTTGATGATATTCCCGAAACTGAAGGTATAACGAAGCCAATGTTTTATATTACTTCCTTGGTAGTCGCCGTTAGTATATCCGTCACGTTTATAGGTTGGTATGCTAGTTGTGGCAACGATTTCATTTTTGCCATATCTCAAAATTTCGCCAATGTGCGGAAAACCTTTTTCTGGAGGATTACCGATGTATATGAAATAAGATAATAGGCGTGCATACACATCATCAAGGTTAGTAATCATGTGAAGTTCACCTAAGCTTTGCATTGTATGATATTTATAAATGTATTCCATAATCGACTCCACTTGTTGACTGCTCAGAAAAGGAATACTCTCAAGATCTTCACGAGTGGCTGTATTGATGTTTATTGGATGCGAAGCTAGTTCACTCAGAACATCATAATCTGCTTCGGTGTTAACGTCCTCTTGTCCGTCTATTGAATGAATCTCATCATAGCATTCTTCCCAACTCTGTTCGTTTTGTCCATATAATGTGGTAGAATAGTTTATTGATGTGATAAGTAAAATACAATTTAATATTTTTCTCACGGTAATATTCTATGTTTTAGCTGTTATTAAACAGTGCAAAATTAGCCTAATTGGCGCAATTAAACAAATTAAATGGAAATTATTTCTTCGTATGCAAAAATATAATTACTTTTGCGCTGTTATGAAAAGTAGATTACTCATAGTATTTATGTTTGTCATATCTGTACTTAGTGGTAATGCCCAAATAGTCAATGACAAACCTGGTCATGTCAATCCTGAAGATATGCAGGTAGACATGAATAATCCAACTTTTGTGCCAATGGTGAAGGTTGGGAAAGTGCTTATGGGAGGTGATTCAATACAATACGTGGAGTTAAACAACGTTTATGTTTTTCCACAGCCAGTTTTTAGTGATCCCAAACAACGCATGGCATACAATCTTCTCGTTATGAATGTTAAGAAGGTATTGCCAATTGCTAAGGAAGTGAACCAAATTATCGTTGAAACGTATGATTATTTACAGACTCTTCCAAACAAAAAAGCTCGAGACAAGCACCTTAAATATGTTGAGGAAAGTATAAAGAAAGAATACTCTCCAAGAATGAAAAAGCTTACTTATGCGCAAGGAAAATTATTGATAAAACTTGTTTATCGAGAATGCGGAAGTTCGGCTTATGGTGCTCTTCAGGCAGTTCTTGGTCCTGTGCGTGCAGGATTCTATCAGGCTTTTGCATGGACATTTGGAGCTAGTCTTGCAAAAAAATACGACCCTAACGGAGTAGACAGGCTAACCGAGAGAGTCGTATTGATGGTTGAGGCTGGACAACTTTAACGTTCTGTCCAAAGTACTTGGACCAGAGTTTGGCCAACAGCCTTCAATGTGTTTTTATCTATATTATCCATATTATCAGCTAGTGTGTGCCATGTAGGTCCAAAGCAGCTTTGCTTGCAGTCTGGATAATATGGAATTATGTCTATCGTAGGAATCTTAGCATCCTGATTTACAGGAATATGGTCATCTGTTATCATGCCTCCGTCACTATTTGGGAAGAATGAACCGAAACCAACTTGGCGTGCAGCCTTCCAAACCTTATTGACAATCTCTGGAGCATATTGCTTAGACATGCCTTCTTGATGGAATTGTGCACCAGCGCCACCTACCATATCAAGTAGAATGCCATAACGTGCCTCGTAACCTTGTGGTAAGTTCTTGCTCCAATATTGCGCACCAAGAGCCCAACTACTGCCGTCATCTTGAACATTAGCCCATTGTGGAGTTCCCCAATCTTCTGCGTCAAAACATACTAAATCAATTCCTAATTGTGAATTAAGTGCTCCTTTCTTGCCTTTCTGACTATCTAACAAACGTGCTAATTCTAGCATTACGGCAACTCCGCTTGCAGCATCGTTGGCAGCTAAAATGGGTTTCTTCCAATTAGCCTTGTTAGGATCATTATCAGCCCAAGGTCTACTATCCCAATGAGCACAAATAAGAATACGTGTAGTTGCTTCTGGATTTATTTTTGCTATGATATTTTGACTTTTGAGAATTGTACCGTCATAGCCTTTAAGATCAGCCTTCTGACTTTCAACCTTGCAGCCATATTGTTTAAATTTAGCGATAATCCATTCTGCACAGCGGTCATGACCTTCACTATTCATATCTCTAGTGCCAAAATCGCACTGTGCTTTAGTGTAAAAATATGCGCTGTCAGCATTAAAAGACGGTCCAACAGGTTGTGTTTTTTCTACTTCTTCTGTTGCATCGGTGTCTGCGATATTGTTTTTTGCGCTCTTATAATAGTATGCACTACCTCCTAAAACAGCGGCAACAGCCAATCCTATTCCTATCTTCATATATTTTCTCATAATATAATAATGTTAATAAGTGGGCAATTGTTATTTTTGTTTCTGAACCATATTCATGACCCTAAGCCAATTGCCGCCCCATATACTGCGAATATCTTCCTCTTTGTATTTACGACGTAACATCATTATCGTAAAATTGATTAGTTCGGAAGCATCTGCCAAACCAGCTATTCCACCGTCACCATCGAAATCCGTACCGATACCTACATGTTCAATGCCCATTATATCTATTGCGTGCTCAAGATGAGCTACTGCATCAAGAATACTAGCCTCGCCTTCTTTGCGCAAGAAACCATGATACATTGTTATTTGTGCTACGCCTCCTTTTGCTGCCAATGCACGCATCTGATCGTCGCTCAGATTCCTTGGTACATCACATAATGCTTTACCATTACTGTGACTGCAAACGATAGGAGTAGAACTGATGTCAAGGGCATCGTAGAAACTTTTCTCGCCACCATGACTGAGGTCAACCATGATGCCTAGTCGGTTCATCTCTTTTATTACATTTTCTCCAAATTCACTTACGCCACCGTGGGTGTTCTTTCCACGTGCACTGTCACAAATGTCATTGTCTCCATTGTGGCAAAGTGTAATATAAACGATACCGCGTTTTGCAAAATGCTCAATGTTCTTTATATCGTTTTCGATAGCTAAACCGTTTTCTATACCAAGCATTATGCTCTTGCGGCCTTCTGCTTTATTGCGATAAAGATCTTCTGGAGTGCGAGCTAATGAAACATAATTGCTCTTTGCTGTTATTATATTGTCAATCTGATTGAATATACTGTCAGCGTATTGTTTTGGAGACATTCCTTCTGGTATTTCTCCAGGTTTGGGCTTTTGTGGTAGATACGCAACCATTGTAACAGCATCTTGATGTCCGTCATACATTTTATGAAGATCATAAAGTATACGTGAGTCGCGTTGATCAAACTTCACACCCTGAGGGAAAAACATTGGAGTGTCGCAATGAGAATCAAGGGTGAGAATTTTGTTATGCAACTGTTTCGCTTTATTAAATTCTTCACCACGTTCAACAAGCCATGTAAACAACTTCAATCCTTCATCGCCAAGCCATTCTGGATGCCACTGAACACCTATTATAGATTTGTATTCAGAACTTTCAATAGCCTCAATAACTCCGTCTGGAGCAGTTGCGACTACATTGAATTTGCTACCTGGAGCGGCAACAGCTTGATGGTGGAATGTATTTACAAAAGCACAGTCTCCATATATATCTGAAAGCACACTGTTATTTTCTATATTTACAACATGTGTAGGTTCAGACCTATCAGCATCCTGTGAATGTTTAATGTGTTTTCCAAGTGATTTGTCTTCCTTAACTAACGGATTTTCAATATCCTGTTCTACTCTTCCGTCAAGAGCCATGACAAGAGTTTGTATGCCACGGCATATTCCAAGCATAGGGATTTGGCGATTGTAAGCTAATCGTGTTGTAAGGAGTTCTGCTAAGTCGCGTTCCTTATTTATATTATGTAATTCTTTTATAGGCTGTTCTCCAGCCCACAAAGGATTATAGTCTGCACCGCCTGTAAGCACAAGAGCATCAATTCGCTCTAGTGTATTTATGATAACGTTTTTGTCAGCAACAGGTGGAATAATGATAGGTGTTCCGCCAGCTTTTACTATTTGTTTATAATATGCACTACGTATAGTGGCATCTATGTCACTATAATTAGCAGTGAGCCCAATAATCGGTTGATGATTGGACTCTGGAAATTCTGAATATATCTCATCGAGATATGATTCCAGATGAAATTGTCTTGTCATTATTCTGCGTCGATATTTACTGGTATCTCACGCTTAATACTTTGTTCAAGTGAAATTAGGGTTTCTGTTGACACAACTCCAGGAATACTTTGCAATTTGTTGTTAAGTAAATCCATTAATTGCTCGTTGTCCTGTGCGTAAAGCTTTAAAAGCATAGTGTAAGGACCAGTAGTGAAATGGCACTCTATGATTTCAGGAATGTTGATTAGTCGTTGGACCACATTCTTATACATGCTTCCTCTTTCAAGATTTAGTCCTACATAAGTGCATGTAGAGTAACCTAAACTTTTTGGATTTACGTCAAAGCCACTACCGGTAATAATACCATTTTCCATCAAATGCTGTACACGCTGATGAATGGCTGCACGAGAGACTCCGCACTCAGCAGCTACGTCTTTAAAAGGAATACGGGCGTTCTTAGATAGAATGCTCAGTATTTTTTTGTCAAGATTATCAATCTTATCCATTTTTATTATATTTTGTTATTGTTGTTTTATCAAAAGGCTTATCATTGTGATAGCAAATATAGGTAAAAATATTAAATCAAGCAATAAAATGCGCGAAAATCTTTCGATAATCGCGCATTTTTTAATTATTTAATGACAAATTATTTATCTATGCTAATTAACTCAACAGTAAATACAAGAGTAGAATAAGGCTTAATTTGACCTGCTTGACGAGACCCGTAAGCAAGTTCCTGAGGAATACATATTTCCCATTTGCTGCCTACTGGCATCATAGTCAATGCTTCCGTCCAACCCTTTATAACCTCATTGCAATGGAATGAGGTGGTTTGTGGATTGCGCTTATAGCTACTGTCAAAAACAGTTCCGTCAATCATTCGGCCTTCATATTTCACCGTTACTTTGTCTGTTGCCTTTGGAGTTACACCTTTACCTGCAACAAGAACTTTATACTGCAAGCCTGAAGCAGTGGACTTCATGCCTTCCTTATTGGCATTTGTCTTTAACCAATCTTCGTTTTCTTTTTTGTACACAGCATTTTTGCTGTCGCGGATAGCTGTACGCTTGTCGCTATACATCTTGCTTGCTACCTTCTGTGAAAACAAGGTAGAGTCGTTGTTTAACGCAGCGATAAAACCTTCATTGAAAGCAGCTCCGTTGATAGAATCGTTTGATCCCACGAAGTCTGTCTTCATATTAGGCATGATACGGTCGTTTACCATACTTGCAATCTGCATACCTGCTGAATAAGCCTTGAAAGCTGGATCTTTTACGCGAAGCTGTGCTTCCTTGAATCCCTTAACAAATTCAGCCATGTTAGCTGTGTCAACACCAAGTTGCTGCTGAAGATAAGGAATAAGTCCGTCTGTTGCAGCCATACCGGCAGCATAACTAATAGAATCAGAAGGGCTTACTAGCTTTACTGGAACGTTCTGCTCAACTGTTACAGGCTTAATTTTCTTGTCTTTCTTGTCTTTAGCCTGAACTAGACTAAAAGTAGCGCTCGTCATAATGACGAGCGCAATAATGTATTTCTTTTTCATTTACGATTAAATGATGGTTTATTTTCCTGCACTTAAAAGCTCTATCTTAAAGATTAGAGTTGAGAAAGGTTTGATTTGACCCTGTTCGCGATCTCCATAAGCAAGATTCTGTGGAATATAAACTTCCCATACAGAACCAGCTGGCATGTGAACAAGTGCTTCTGTCCAACCTTTGATAACCTGGTTTGCACGAAGAGTAATAGGCTGACCGCGCTTGTAAGAACTGTCAAATACCTTGCCGTCTATAGTGCGACCTTCATAATTTACCTTTACTGTAGATGTGTCTTTTGGAAGAGGACCGTTGCCTACCTTAATAACTCTATACTGAACACCAGAAGGAAGAGTCTTTACACCTGCTTTAGTCTTGTTTGCAGCAAGCCATTTCTCGCCAGTTGCCTTGTTAGGACCATACTGCTTTTCCATGTTCTTGCTCTTAATCAGCATCATCTTGCTCTGGGCAATCATTTGTGCCTGAGCGATCGTCATCTTTATATCACCAGTTTTACCTGTTGTTCCTGCAACGAAACCAGCCATAAAGTTTTTAAGAGAGATACTCTTTGTTGAGTCTTGACCGTAAACCTCAGTGTTGATACCTTTTATCATTTGGTTTGAAATCTGTTGACCAATCTGAATACCAGCATAGTAAGCAGCCTTCTTTTTGTCATCACCAGCATTAGCACCATCGTTAAGACCTTTTATAAACTCATCCATGTAAGTTGTGTCAACCTTCATACGACCTACTAAGAAGTCTTTCAGACCTTGAGTCTGAGACATTCCCATTGCATAACTCATCGAATCTACATCGCTCTTAAGGTCTGCCTTAGGAGTGGAGTTTCCACATGACATAAATGTAGCGGCTGCAATAGCAACGAGCGCTACCAAAATGATTTTTTTCATTATTTGTATTTAAGGATTAATTATTTCACTGCTACTAATTCTACATCGAATACTAATGCTGCGTATGGAGGAATAGATGCTCCTGCGCCACGCTCACCGTAACCAAGTGTGTAAGGAATGAAGAAGCGATATTTTGCACCTTCTTGCATAAGTTGTAGACCTTCTGTCCAACCTGCTATTACACCATTGAGCGGGAATGTTGCTGTTTGGCCGCGGTCGTAGCTGCTATCAAACTTTGTACCGTTGATAAGTGTTCCTTCATAGTGGCACTCTACCTGATCGGTAGCTTTAGGACTTTTTCCGTTACCTTCGCGCAAAATCTGGTATTGCAAGCCTGAAGCGGTTGTGATAACACCCTCTTTCTTACCGTTTTCAGTAAGGAAGCATTCACCCTCTTCTTTTGCAACTTTGCCAAGAGTTTCAGCTTCAGCATGCTGTTTTGCTTCTTGCTCAGCAAAAAAGTTCTGTACAAGTTCTTGTGCTTCTTTGTCAGAAACTTTTAAATCGCCATCAGAAATGACGTCTTTAATAGCTTGTGCAAAATCATCTATGTTTAATTTTGATGCGCCCATCTGCGCTAGCTGGCGGCCAATACCTATGCCGAGAGCATAACTTATTTTATCCATAAAATAGTAAAATCGTTAGTATTAATATTATAAATATGTTTTAAAACTCTGCAAAGATAGCAGAATTAAACTAAATATGAAAGAAACGACTATTTAATTTTATTAAAATAACATGATGAAGACTATTTTTAGTTATTATTTTTTTCATTTTCTAATGCGATTTCCTACATGTTTTCGTGAAATACATTGTCATACAATAAGTTAACTAATGTATGTTTGTCCGTTCTTATACATTTTAGGGAGTGATTAGGGCCTAATCACTCTGTTGTATTACATGCTTTACTGAGTGATAAGACCCTAATCACTCAACAGCGCATCGAAAAAGGTGATTTTATTTTTGTTATGCATCATGAGTTTACCTATAAAATAGAACTTGATTATTATAATTTGTGGTTTTATTTACTGAATCTCCATAGTTTTTAAAAGCTATTATTGATAATCTTTTTTATCTACTAAGATATCTTATAGCAATAGTTGACATGAATATATTATGCGACAGATTTATCTTAGATTTTTGTTTACAAATATTGGCTGGTTTGCAGTCTTTCAAGTTCTCGTGGAAGATGCAGGGCGCATGACTTGATATTTGAATCCCTAAAAAGTTGTTCTGGCTATGATTGGATCGAAATCTAGTTTTTTATGTGAAAATAAGCAGTTTTAGTGTAGGAAGCATGTAGGAAGCATGTAGAAAATAGTACTGATATACATGGTCTAATATGCATGTTATCAGTCACTTGTGCTAAAAATGTATATAATGTATGTTTGTTTAATGTTTTTTTTGTAGCTACGTTAATTTTAAAGATGATATCCTCTGTAAATGAGCTTTAATTTTGCGTAGTTCTACGCTCCTTTTATTCAATATCTAACTTTTTAATTACATTAATTATATTGACAGTTGTTTTTCATACTGTCCTTTTGTGAGAAAAAGCTACATGGAAAAGAAAATATGACTAGATAAACGGACATATTCGGACAATCAGAATTAATGCTCTGTCAAATAAAACCTGCGACACAATAATTAAAATCCGTAGTTATATTAAAATTAGTGAAATTTTACCCTATTACAAAAGTTTGGACTAAATTTGCAGTTTAAACTGATAATACGCAACAATGAATATAACTAGCATTG
>JAGPKZ010000010.1:0-25713 GCA_018053665.1 Prevotella sp. | reverse complement strand
ATAACAAGTCCAAATATGCACTATATGGAAACATATAACGCTAGTGAAGGTTTCTTTGGTATTCAAAATGATACGACAGACAAGAGTATGCTGCTTATGTTGGACTATGACGTGTTTTACGAGTTTATTCCGATGGATGAATTTGGTAGCGATAACCCAACAATAGTCCCTCTAGAAGGAATTGAAGTAGGAAAGAACTATGCAATGTTAATAACAACAAGCTGTGGCTTGTGGAGATATATGATTGGTGATACAGTGAGCTTTACAAGCAAGAATCCGTATAAGTTTGTGATAACAGGGCGTACAAAATATTTCATTAATGCCTTTGGTGAAGAACTTATCATGGATAATGCTGAGAATGGTTTAGATTATGCATGTAAACTTACTGGTGCTGAAGTTAGTGAATATACAGCTGCGCCTGTATATATGGATAGTAAAGCCAAATGTAGACATCAATGGCTGATCGAATTTGCAAAAGAACCAGCTGATATTAATCAGTTTGCTACTATCCTTGACAAAAAGTTACAGGAACTAAACAGTGATTATGAAGCAAAGCGTTTTCATGATGTAACGCTGCAACATCTTGAAGTGGTAAAAGCACGCACAGGGTTATTCAACGATTGGCTTAAAGCTAAGGGTAAACTAGGCGGACAGCATAAGATACCACGTTTGAGCAATAGCAGAAAAAACATAGATGAATTGCTAGAACTCTTAAGTCTGGCATGATTATAATAAATATGAAGATAAAGAATAAATATACTATATTGTCTCTGCTTGCACTTACGCTCTTTGTGAGTTGCGCTCGTATGGGTAATCCTGATGGCGGATGGTTTGATGAAACTCCACCAAAGGTTATTGGAGCGTCCCCTGCCGATAAAGGAGTAGACGTTAAAAGTAGAAACGTAAAAATCAACTTTGACGAATATGTTAAGATTGATAACGCCACAGAGAATGTAATAGTGTCGCCGCCACAATTGACGTCTCCAGAGATAAAAGCTGCTGGAAAAAGCATTGATGTAAAACTTATTGATTCTTTGAAGGCCAATACTACTTATACTATTGACTTCAGTGACGCAATATCTGATAATAATGAAGGTAATCCTTTGGGTAACTTTACTTATAGTTTCTCTACAGGTGTAGAAATAGACACTATGGAGGTGTCAGGTTATGTGCTTGCTGCCGATAATCTTGAACCTGTAAAAGGTATTCTTGTGGGATTATACAGTAATCAGGCTGATTCTGCATTCCAAAAGACACCGATGCTCAGAGTGAGCCGTACTGATAGTCGAGGACACTTTATAATTAAAGGCGTGAAAAAAGGCTCTTACCGTGTCTATGCTCTGCAGGATGTGGATGGTAATTATATGTTCAGTCAGAAGAGTGAAAAAATAGCTTTTTTGCATGATTTGATAACGACATCATTAAAACCAGATGTAAAGCAGGATACACTTTGGACTGACTCTCTGCATATTGCAGATATAAAACGACATGACTATACCCACTTCTTGCCTGATGATGTTACATTATCGGCCTTCACAGAGTTGCAGACAGACCGATATCTGCTTAGTGTGACAAGAAAAGAAGCAAATCATTTTGTGACTAATTTCAGTTATGGCAACAATGAATTGCCAAAAATCAAAGGCCTTAACTTTAATGAGAAAAACGCTTTTATTGCCATCCCGAATGTGAAGAGGGACACGATATCATATTGGTTGCGTGATTCATCACTTGTTAATCAAGATACTTTGCGTATGGAGATAAATTATCTGAAGACAGATTCTCTAGGAAAGCTAGTAGTACAAAATGATACAATGGAAGTTCTTTCCAAACAACCCTATGAGAAGAGAATGAACACGGCCAAAAAAGAATTTGAAAAATGGCAAAAAGTTCAAGAAAAAGCAAAGAAAAAAGGTGATCCTTACCAAGCAGTGAAACCTCAAGAAAATATTAAACTTAATGTCAATGCTCCTACTGAACTTGATCCAGACAAGAATATTCCTATAGGCGTTGATGCTCCGTTGGAAAAGGTGGATACGTCAAAAATACATCTATATACAAAGATAGATACTCTTTGGTATAAGGCAAAATATGCATTCAGGCCATTGGCACATCGAGATGCTAATGGAAAATTAGTGCGCAGCGATACTCTGAAATATGGAATGGATTATGAACTTGTCGGCGAATGGCGTCCTGGACAGGAATATAGTCTTGAAATGGATAGTATGGCTTTTGTTGATATATACGGAAACGTGTCAGGAAAAAATAAGCACGGATTCAAAGTAAAGAGTAATGACGAATATAGCACTCTGACTATATCTCTGATGGGGATGGATGGTAAACATTGTATACTGCAACTTTTGGATAAGAGCGACAACGTAATGAAAGAATTAGTGACAGAAAACGGACAGGCTGAATTCTTCTATCTTGCTGCAGGCGACTATTATCTCAGAATGTTTGTGGACCGTAATAACAATGGAATATGGGATACCGGTGATTTTGTCACAGATACTCAACCTGAGGAGGTATATTATTATCCAGGTAAGATAGAGTGTAAGGTTAAGTGGGATGTGAGAGAATCTTGGAACCCGACAGATAAACCGCTTTATTTGCAGAAACCAAGAGAAATTACAAAACAAAAAATTGATAAGCAGAAAACTGTAAAAAGGCGCAATACGGATAGAGCTAAAAAAATGGGAATAGAGTATATCTCGACAGGTGCTTGAGACGCAAAGTATAAAGATTTATAATTAATAATATGGTACAACTAAGAAAAGTAATAATGACTGTGGCACTGCTATTCTGCGCAGTGGCATCTAATGCACAGTGTTCATTTCGCAACACTGCTTTCAAGTCTGGCGAGTTTCTCTCTTATAATTTATATTATAATTGGAAATTTGTATGGGTTAAAGCAGGAACGGCTTCCATGTATACTGTAGAAAGTCGCTTCGATGGCAAACATGCTTATAGAGCTAGCTTGACAACACGCGGTAACAGCAAAGTGGACAATATGTTCGTGTTACGTGATACCTTGTTATGCTATAATACTTTGGACTTGGCTCCGCTCTATTATCGCAAGGGAGCACATGAGGGTAGCAGATATACAGTTGACGAGGTTTTCTATACATATCCTAATGGTAATTGCAGCGTTAAAATGCACAGACAGCGTGCTGATGGAACAAATTCATGGGAAAGACACACGTATGATGATTGTGTTTATGATATGTTGAGCATATTCTTACGTGCAAGATCTTTTAATCCAAAAAATTGGAAGGATGGATTTGTTGTAAAGTTCCCTATAGCTGATGGTAACGGACGCACTCCGGCAGAAATTAGATATAAAGGTAAGACGGTGATAAAGGCTGATAATGGTATGAAATATCGTTGTCTGCAACTTTCTTATTTGGAACTAGACGACGGAAAGTATAAGAATATTGTTGATTTCTATGTTAGTGATGATGAGAACCATGTACCAATAAGATTGGATATGTTTCTAAAATTCGGTTCGGCAAAAGCTTTTCTTGTTGGAATGAAAGGAATTGCGAATCCAATGGAATCACAATTAAAATAACATTATAACACAAAAAAACCAGATATACATAATTGTATATCTGGTTTTTAATATCTAATTTTCAAAAACTTCTTTTAAATTAAATCCCTAAAGGGTTATAAACCCATAGAGATTTTGTCGTTTACATTCACTGCGAGTGAAATTGATGCTGCGACTACTGCTAAAACAATCATTAATGTTACCATAATCTTTTTACTTTTCTTTTAATTAATTCGGAACCCGTTTGGCATCCGTTTGTTTTTATTATCCTTTTATTTTCACTGCAAAGATACGACTGTTTGCGCACACACCAAAAAATAAGCATCATTTTTGCTTTAAAAATACTATTTTCTTAATCTAAATCAATTTAGTAAAGCCATTAAAGTCGTTTCTGATACAAAAATTGGGATTATCAGTGCAAAACATAATGCATCTTGGTCTTAAAGCATGGTCATACCTCATTTAACTAACAAATATTTGTGACTTTAAAAATAATTACCTATTTTTGCAGAATAAACTTAAATAATATTATATATATGTCTTTTACACAGCATTGTAATGAGATTTTTAATAAGGCAATCAATGATTACCATGTTTATGACAATATAGATAGACCTATTAATAATCCATTTGAAAAAGGGACTATTGAAAACAAATTGTATCTGAAATGTTGGATAGACACAGTGCAGTGGCATTTTGAGGATATTATCCGTGATCCGGAAATAGACCCAATAGGTGGACTTACACTAAAGCGACGTATTGATAAGAGTAATCAAGACCGTACAGATTTGGTTGAACAAATTGACTCTTATTTTTCTGATAGATATAAAGATGTAGAAGTGCTTGATGATGCACGAATAAATACAGAGAGCCCTGCTTGGGCTGTTGACCGTCTAAGTATTTTAGCTCTTAAAATATTTCATATGAAAGAGCAGGCTGAACGTAAGGATACTGATGAGTCTCACATCGCAAAATGCAAAGCCAAGTTGGGAGTTTTGCTTGAACAGCAGAATGATCTCGGCATCGCAATAGACCAGTTGATAGAAGATATAGAGGCTGGTCGCAAATATATGAAGGTGTATCGTCAGATGAAAATGTATAATGACGTAGACACGAATCCAATATTGTATAAGAAATAAATGAATACTGAGCATTTGCTTATTATGCGTTTCTCGGCTTTGGGTGACGTTGCTATGACTGTTCCTGTGGTCTATTCACTGGCACGTCAATATCCAAATCTACGCATAACGATGTTGAGCAAACCATTTGCGCGCCCATTCTTCGAGAATTTGGCTCCAAATGTCGGCTTTATGGCTGCTGATATCAAAAATGAATATCATGGGGTGAGAGGGCTAAACGCACTCTATAGGAGATTGGCTGCGAAGAATTTTACTGCTGTTGCCGATTTTCACAGCGTGTTGCGTTCTGATTATCTGCGCATGAGATTCAACATTAACCATTATCGTGTAGAGAGTATTGATAAGCACAGAATTGGAAAAAGTAAACTCATTGCAGAGAATTGCAAGGAATTGATACAACAACCGACGGCTTTTCAGAACTATGCCGATGTGTTGGAAAAGTTGGGGTATCCTGTGAAATTGGAATTTAAATCTCTATTTTCACCAGAAGGAGGCAATCTGAGATTACTGTCAGATAAAATTGGAGATAAGCGCCCGTTCCAACAATGGATAGGGATAGCTCCGTTTGCTGCACATGAGGGAAAAATGTATCCGTTGCCATTGATGAAACATGTTATAAGGATGCTCGTTAATAACCATCCGTCGTGCAGAATATTCCTTTTTGGCGGAGGAGATGATGAAATGAAACTACTCGATGAAATATCTTCAGAGAGTAAACAAATAGTAAATGCGTCACGATTGATGAATGGACTGCAGCAGGAGCTAATCCTGATGAGCCATCTTGATGTAATGGTTAGTATGGATAGTGCTAACATGCACTTGGCTTCGCTGGTTAACACATCTGTCGTGAGTATCTGGGGCTCAACACATCCATTTGCTGGTTTCATGGGCTGGAATCAGAGTCATGACAGTGTGGTAGAAGTTGATTTACCATGTCGCCCATGCAGCATTTATGGAAACAAACCATGCTTGCGTGGCGATTGGGCTTGTATGCAGAATATTAGTCCAGAAGTAGTGGTTGAGCATATAGAACGAATATTGCAAGCAAAGTGAAACTAATTGATATTTCGTGGATTACATCATGAAAAGCCTAAAATAATGCACAGTGATGGGGGGTTTGTGCAACCCCAAGTGCTTTTTTAGATAAAATATTTGCGAAATTAAAAATAAATTCGTTCCTTTGCACCCGATTTTTAATTAGAAATTATTTATAAACATTTTAAAAAGTTACAATTATGTCAGAAATTGAAAGCAAGGTAAAGGCTATTATCGTAGACAAACTTGGTGTAGACGAGGCTGAAGTTAAGCCAGAGGCAAGCTTCACAAACGATCTTGGTGCTGATTCACTGGATACTGTAGAACTTATCATGGAATTCGAGAAAGAATTTGGTATTTCTATCCCAGACGACAAGGCTGAGACAATACAGTCTGTAGGTGACGCTATCAAGTACATCCAGGAAAACGCAAAATAATAGTCAAAATTATTTTTGCAAATTTATACGATTAGGGATTAGTGATTAAGGATTGAAAACGTCATTAAATGTATTTTCAGTCACTAATCCCTAATTCCTAGTCATTTTTTATATATACACACATGGAACTAAAGAGAGTAGTAGTAACGGGTCTTGGTGCAGTGACTCCAGTAGGAAATAATCCTGAGGAAACTTGGAAAAATCTTCTTGCTGGCAAGAGTGGCGCCGCTCCTATTACACATTTCGATACGACAAATTTCAAGACTACATTCGCATGTGAGGTTAAAGACCTTAATGTTAATGATTATCTTGATCGTAAAGAAGCCCGCAAGTTGGATAGATTTACTCAGCTTGCCATGATTGCAGCAATGCAAGGTGTGAACGATTCCGGTCTCGACCTAGAGAATGAAGACAAAAACCGTATTGGTGTTGTCTATGGTGTTGGTATCGGTGGTATCAAAACATTCGAGGAAGAAGTCTCATATTATGCTCTGCATAGGGAAGATGGACCTAAATTCAATCCATTCTTTATTCCTAAGATGATTGCTGATATCGCTTCTGGACAGATTAGTATTCATTTCGGTTTTCATGGACCAAACTATACAACAACCAGTGCATGTGCTTCTTCAAGCAACGCTCTTGCTGACGCATTCAACCTTATCCGTCTAGGAAAGGCTAATGTTATTGTCGGTGGTGGTGCTGAAGCTGCTATTTGCGAAAGTGGTATTGGTGGTTTTAATGCTTTGCACGCTCTTTCTACACGCAATGACGATCCTGAGCATGCAAGTCGTCCATTCAGTGCAAGCCGTGATGGATTTATCATGGGTGAAGGTGCTGGTTGCCTTATCCTTGAGGAATTGGAACACGCTAAAGCTCGTGGAGCAAAGATTTATGCTGAAATGGTTGGCGAGGGCGCAAGTGCTGATGCTTATCATATCACAGCCTCTCACCCAGAGGGCTTAGGTGCAAAACTCGTTATGAGGAATGCACTTGAGGATGCAGGCATGAAGCCAGAAGATATTGACTATATTAATGTTCACGGAACATCTACTCATGTAGGTGATCTTTCTGAAGCTATCGCTATTAAGGATGTGTTTGGTGAGCACGCTTATAAACTCAATATCAGCTCTACAAAGAGTATGACTGGTCACCTTCTTGGTGCTGCTGGTGCTGTTGAGGCAATGGCATGTGTACTTAGTGTCAAGAATGACATCGTACCTCCAACCATCAACCACGAGGAAGATGATAAGGATCCTGAATTGGATTACAACATGAACTTTACTTTCAACAAGGCTCAAAAGCGCGAAGTGCGTGCAGCACTTAGCAACACTTTCGGCTTTGGAGGTCACAACTGTTGTGTCGTATTCAAGAAATATGCTGAATAACATCATAGACAGAATAAAGCTTCCTTTCCGTAAGGAAAAGGAACTTTATTCTTCTTTATACGCCATTCTAGGTTTTTACCCACATGACATCAGTTACTATAAGTTAGCACTGATGCATAAGAGCGTGATGAAACGTAACGCAAAGGGAAAGCCTGTAAACAATGAGCGCCTGGAATTTTTAGGCGATGCTATTCTTGACGCAATCGTAGGAGATATCGTTTATAGACATTTCCCTGGTAAGCGTGAAGGATTCCTTACAAACACTCGTTCAAAACTTGTGCAGAGAGATACTCTAAACAAACTTGCCATTGAAATGGGCATCAACAAGTTGATATTAAGCAATGGACGCAGTTCTTCTCATAATAGTTATATGGGAGGAAATGCTTTTGAGGCTCTTGTTGGCGCAATGTATCTGGACAGAGGTTATAACATATGTATGCATTTTATGGAAAAGCGCATATTGTCACAGATGATCAACATTGATAAGGTTGCTTATAAAGAAGTAAACTTTAAGAGCAAACTCATTGAATGGGGACAGAAGAACCGTGTGAAACTAACCTTCGAGATACTTGAACAGAAAAAAGACGATAATGGAAGCCCTATGTTTGACTATAAGGTTTGCATTGAAGGCGTTGATGGATGCTCAGGGGTAGGATACAGCAAGAAAGAAAGTCAGCAGTTAGCTAGCAAACTGACTCTTGAGAAGTTACGTAAGGAACCTAAATTCATTGATGAAGTGTTTGCTGTGAAGGCAAGTCGTACAAAGATGGAGGAAGAACCGGTAGAAGATGTTCCGAGTACAGAGGTTAATGATGGTTTCATTATCAAGCAGGATATTGAGGAACCTGAGGAAAAGAAACATGTAACAGCTTTTAAGGAAGAGGTCTTCGAGGATAAGAGAAGTAAAATATCTCGTCGTTCTCCTATGTACCGAAGCGACAACGAGGTCAAAGATGCTAAAGTTGCAGAACCTAAAGTTAGCAATACTGAGGATGAAGAGTTTGACTTGAGTGACATAAGTGCAAGTCCACAAAGTCGCGATAGTATAATAGAAGCCGCAGAGTCTGCAGCTTTTTTAGAATAGTATAAATCTATTATATAAAAGGCTCGGATAGGAAAAACAAATATTTCTTATCCGAGTTTGTTTTTTAGCTTATCAAAGCATCGTTACAGTCAGGCTTTTGCATGATTTATCATTTTAAGCTGCACAACTTTGAAAAAGGTGAGTATAGGGTATGCATGATGAATCTTGCAGGAAATAATCTTGCTTTTGTGAAAAAAGACGTAACTTTGTGGCGTTATTATTATTTATCTAACTTAAACAATATGGCAAATAGAGAATATATCAATAAAAATAAGAATTGGCTGATTGATAAATCACGCGAAGACGGAGTTTTTACTATTGTGAAGGGGGTATCATATAAGGTTATATCTTCCGGAGACGTGAATGGTAAGCAACCTTCTGCGCGCAGTATCGTTACTGCTCACTACACAGGGCGAACAATAGACGGAAAGACTTTCGATAGTAGTGTTGGCGGAGTACCTTTGGCAATACGACTTTCTGACGTTATCGAAGGATGGGGTGTTGTAATGCAAAAAATGCATGTTGGTGACAAGTGGGAGGTATACCTTTCTTCTGACATGGGTTATGGCAAATTTGCACAGCCTGGAATTCCTAGTTGTTCTACCTTGATATTCGAAATAGAACTGCTTGCTGTGGGATAAAGATAATGAGGAATCGTATCAAAAGGCATGCTATCTTACGATGCGTGCCTTTTGCGGATTCATCATGTCATCATCCCATTCGTCAAGATGATCTTTGTAACGCTCTGTCTCGTATGCATAAACTGTGATTTGATATAAGCAGTGGGCAGCAACAACAGTCTCAGACATGTTACCTTGTATCTTAAACCTACGTCCAGCAAGGTCTGCAAGACTTCCAAGATGAGTGTTGCTTACGTAAATCTTGCCGTTCTTTTCCTTCACTTCAATAATCATGTCGAAATAGTCAAATGTAGGTTTGACCGTACGCAAAGAATTGAATGTGCTTTCAAATTCTTCCATTTTTGCTGTCTCTATAGGATATAGTTTCTTTAAGACTTCACTTACTTCTTTGAAACTCACCTTTGTCATTATATCTTTTATAGATGTCATACTTATTTCCTTGTTTAATAATCTTGTATTGCAGGTATTTTAATTGAATACGTGCCAATTATATTACAAAATTATTGTATTTTTACGAACCTGCAAAATAAAAGCTGTATTATTTGTTTGAATATAATAACATCGTCATTATCAACGTTTGCCTTAAATTGTGTATCTTTGCAATTACTTTATGGATAGCATAGACCGTAAGATAATACATGTTGACATGGACGCATTCTTTGCTAGTGTTGAGCAGCGTGATAATCCTGATTTACGTGGCAAACCTGTTGCCGTGGGTTATGACGGTGAGCGAGGTGTTGTGTCTACAGCGAGTTATGAGGCTCGCAAATATGGTGTACATTCGGCTATGTCAATGCTTGTTGCAAAGCGCTTATGTCCGCAGTTAATTGTAGTTAGGGGAAGCTATGAAAACTATAGCCAAGTGTCATCACAGATACAGGCTATATTTAAGGATTATACTGATATGATAGAACCGATATCAATTGATGAGGCTTTCCTTGATGTTACAGAAAATAAACGCGGAATAGAACTTGCTATAGATATTGCTAATGAAATAAAGCAACGCATCAAAGATGAATTACATTTAACGGCTTCAGCAGGAATATCTTACAACAAATTTCTTGCGAAGATAGCGTCTGAATATCGCAAACCAGACGGCATATGCACAATACATCCCGATATGGCTCTTGACTTTATTGCCAAATTACCTATTGAAAGCTTTTGGGGAGTTGGACCTAAGACTGCAAGACGCATGCACCATATCGGAATATTCAACGGGGCTCAACTTAGAGAGTGTTCATTAAAGCATCTTTCTGAACTGTTTGGAAAGGCAGGACCTATATTCTATAACTTTGCAAGAGGTATTGATAATCGTCCGGTAGTTGTTGAACGTGTAAGAAAATCAGTGGGATGCGAGCAGACTTTTCTTCAGGATATAAGTATAAAGTCGGCTGTGTTGATAGAACTTTATCACTCAGTCTTGGAACTTTGCGAGCGTATTGCCAAAGATGATTTTGAAGGAAAGACGCTTACGCTGAAAATTAAATACGGTGACTTTCAGCAAATAACACGTAGCATTACGGGGCGAAAAATATTGAAGACTAAAGATGATATTCTGCCATTGGCAAAGAAATTGCTTAAGCAGATTGAATATAGTGCTGATCATCCCATAAGACTCTTGGGATTGTCGGTTTCAAATCCGGGTGCAGATGACGAACTTCCTACACCTGAATGGATACAGTTGGAGCTAGAATTTAAAGATTGGAATAAATGACAATGGAAACAAAAGAAAAAATTTGGAATGCTTCGTATGTAAAGGTGATGACCGCAAATTTTATGATGTATTTTGCCTTTTATATACTTACGCCCTTGCTACCAATATATCTTAGTGAGAGATTCGGAGCGACGAATGATGTTATAGGACTTGTACTTTCAGGATATACTATTGCCTCATTGGTAATACGTCCGTTCAGTGGTTTCTTTGTAGACAGTTTCAATCGCAAGAAGGTACTTATTATTTGTCTTTTCCTGTTTTTTGTATGCTTCGCAGGATATATAGCAGCAAGTACACTCCTTATGTTTGCAATAGTCAGGACAGTACACGGCGGACCGTATGGCGCAGCTACAGTAGCCAACAGCACAGTTGCAATAGATGTGCTTCCAGCAAGTCGCCGCAATGAAGGCTTGGGATATTATGGACTAAGCAATAATCTTGCAATGGCTATCGCACCTGCTATAGGTATCTATTTATATAAGTTGTTGGATGACTTCAGCGTTTTGTTTTGGATAGCACTTGCTGTGGCTTTTGTGGGTCTGCTTGTTGACGGAACAGTGAAGATTCCTGTTAACTCTATAGCTAAGAATAATGAAAAACTTTCTCTTGACAGATTCTTCCTTACACGTGCATGGTTGCTTGCAATCAATATTGCAATGTTTGGCTTTTGTTTTGGGGCGTTAAGCAACTATCTTGCAATATACAGTAAACAAGAGCTCGGTATTACAGGAGGTACAGGTACATATTTTGCATTGCTTTCAATAGGTCTGTTTAGTTCCAGACTAGAGGGAGCTAAGGCCTTGCGTAAAGGGCGTCTTACTCATAATGCAGCATACGGAATGTGCATTGCTCTTGTTGGTTATATTATGTTTGTTGCATGGACACATCCTTTAGGTTATTATCTGTCGGCATTCCTTATCGGATTAGGTAATGGTCACATGTATCCTGCGTTTCTTAATATGTTTATAGACATGGCTCATCATAACGAACGAGGCACGGCCAACTCGTCAATCCTTACTTCTTGGGATTTAGGATTTGGTATAGGAATACTTCTCGGTGGTATTGTTTCAGGAATGGTTGGTTACAAAGCCGCATTCTGGATGGTAGCCATTGAAAATGCGTTCGGAGTATTGCTGTTCTTTCTGTTTGTGCGTAAATTCTTTGTCAAGAGACGCATTGAAGCTGCTTCCTTTTAAGATGACCGTATAGCCAGATAAAAGCAGGGATAAGAAACATATCTGCCATTATCCATGCCACTGGATCACCATAACATACACCAGTGAACTTTAGGGCAGGCACAATCCAAAGGCTTACGCCACACCGTGCAATCATTTCCATAACTCCGCTCATCATGCTGAGGCTGCTATATCCAAGTCCCTGAATGCTGTAGCGGAATATTGTCAGCAATCCTAGTGCTGGATAGAAATAGTTGGCAATGCGCATAAACATTGCGGCGTTGCTGACGACATCCTTTTCGCTACTGTCAACAAAAAGCATCATCATGTAGTCGGCAAAAGGATATATAATGATAAACGTGATGACGAAATACACAAGCATGATTTTTATTGCAGCGTATATTCCTGTCTTTATGCGATTCATTTTTTTTGCGCCAATATTCTGTCCGCAATATGTAGCCATGGCAACTCCTATGTTTTCAAGTACACATGTGAATAGATATTTTATGCGCATGCTTGCCGTGAATGCCGCTACATAGGTAGTACCTAGTGCATTGTTAGCACTTTGCAGCATAATGATTCCGATGGCAGTGATAGAGAATTGCATTCCCATTGGAATTCCGTTGTTGAGCAATATGCTTATTAGTTTGTTGTCAAAACGTGTTTCCTCTCCTTTGGGTATCAGTAATTGTAGTTTTCGTTTGATGTATATCCAGCACATTACTGACGCACAGCATTGTGATATCAGTGTGGCTATTCCAGCCCCTTCTACGCCCATTCCAAGAAATAGAATAAGTATTACATCAAGTATGATGTTGATAAACGATGATGCAATAAGAAAATAAAATGGTTGTTTACTGTTGCCAATTGCACGAATGAATCCAGAAAGAAGATTGTATGCTATCGTAAACGGTATGGCTAGAAATTGTAAAAACAGAAATATGTAGGCGTTATCGAATATGTCTGTAGGCGTGTTTACGATTTTCAAGACTCTTCCGCATAATATACAGCTCATCAATGTTATCACTATAGCCATTACTATTGCAATGCGCATAGCGTTGCTTACGTATGACCGCATTTTCTTATAATCTTTTGCTCCAAAAGCCTGAGCAATTGGAATGGCGAAGCCTGCACAAGAGCCGTTGCAAAATCCCATGATAAGAAATATGATACTGCTTGATGTACCAACTGCAGCAAGAGCATCTACACCGATCCACCTACCAACAATTGCGGCATCAATGATAAGATACATCTGTTGCAGTATATATCCTAATATCAGTGGAATAGCAAATTTCAGAATGTCTCTTACTGGAGACCCAATAGTCATATCGTTAGTGTTAGCCATCAATCTTCGGTGTTAATATATTCCCATAATTTCTTATAGAATGGGTGGCGACACAGTGTATCCTTGTCGCCTATTATTATCAGTTTCATCCTTGCGCGTGTTATGGCGACATTCATTCGCCTAAGGTCATTGAGGAATCCTATTTGTCCGTCTGTATTACTTCTTACCAATGATATCAGTATCACGTCACGTTCCTGACCTTGGAAACCATCAACGGTGTTGATACTTATGAGATGTCGATATGGTTTGAAAAATTCTTTTTTATTAATCAGTCTGCGCATGTATTGCACTTGTGCCCTATAAGGAGATATCACTCCAACATCTATTCGTTCTTCAAGAATTTTCTGTTTACCAATCTTGGTGAAGTAATCTTCAAGCCGTGCCAAAGTTATTCTGGCCTCTTCCTTATTGATGATGGAATCACCGTCTCTGCCTTCGCCAATCGTGGCATTGGTATTGTCATTGTCGTTGCATACAGGTGCTGTTTCCATCCACTCTATTGGTGTGTCATAATCAAGTATTCCGCGATATTTAATCTGTGGTGCACTTTCCACTAGCCCGTGATAAAACCACTCACTTGAGAAACGCATAATCTGGTCGTTCATTCTATACTGAATCTTCAGTAACGTAACCACTTCTGGTTTATTCTCTACAATGCGTTCCATCATCGTCTTGCCTAATCCGGCTTTAAGTGCGGCAATACTTTTTATTGTAGGTGGTAGTTGGCAATGGTCTCCTGCCAATATCACTTTTGATACGTGTCTTATTGGAATCCAGCATGCTGCTTCAAGAGCTTGTGCAGCTTCGTCAATGAACAATGTTCCGAATTTCTGTCCTTCAAGGAGCCTATTTGCAGAACCTACAAGTGTAGATGCAATTACTCTTGCCTCACCAAGTAATTCTGAATTAATTCTTATCTCAATTTCAGTGGCGCGCGCTTTTAGATGTTCCAGTTTCTGGTGATATTTTTCGTCACGCCCTTTTCTGTGACTTCTCAAATCACGTATAGCCCTTCTGATAGCCCATAGCTGAGAATATTCTGGATGACTCTCAAACTTTCGTTCATAAGTAAATCCTAGCATTTTGTCGTTCACCTTCGTTGGGTTTCCTATTCTCAGCACGTTTATTCCTCGGTCTACCAACTTCTCGCAAATCCAGTCAACAGCCATGTTGCTTTGTGCGCAAATCAATACTTGGTTCTCTCGCATAAGCGTCTCATTTATGGCTTCAACAAGAGTTGTTGTCTTTCCTGTTCCTGGAGGACCATGCACAACTTCAACATCTTTAGCCCAAAGTACCTCGTTTACAGCTTTCTCCTGAGTAGGATTAAGCCAAGGAAAGCGTTGTCCCGTAAAAGAAAAACGTTCTGCTTTCTGATGCGAATAAAACAAGTCACGCAAATATGCTAATCTGTTTCCTTTTGCTTTTATCACTCTGTCAAGAGCTTCAAACATCAGCTTATAGCTTGTTTCGTCAAAAAATAGTTGTATTCCTATCTTATCTGTGCTTCCTTGAAGATCTATTGCGTGTCCTCCGTCTGGAATAATCACTACCATTCTGTCACCGTCTACAAAAGATACTGTCCCTGTAAAATTAAAGTAATGTAATGATTTGCCGTCTGTTTTGAAGAAAGCTACAGGTCTGCCGAATTCAAAGTTATGTTCTATATCGGTATCTGCATCGGTGTTTCTTGTTACCTCTATCGCCATTTGGTTTAGAGAGTTGTAGTAGCTTTTTCCTATGTTTAGAGGGAACCATGCATCCCCCTTCTTTACTTTACGCATTAGTCCAATCGACTCTGTTTGTTTGCGAAAAGCTTCTTTTTCTGAATAATACTCTATTTCTAAGAGCATCTTCTGTCTTTCTAGTTCCTGTATTGCTGATGTCTGTTGATTCATATCGAGTGCAAAGTTACTAAAAATTTTCCTTTTTCTTGGCTTTTCCACTCCTTTGCAGTATCTTTAACTAACATTGAAGGTATGCTACGCCTAAACAATAAAAACAAAAAACACCATTTTTTATTTTGTATTGTGTTCTACTTGAAGTATCTTTGTCATATGGAATCAGTTGTTTTGCGTGAATTATCTATCGGATATAGGGATACAAAGGTGGGGAGTGAGATAAATGCTTCGCTTTATAGCGGTGAGTTTACATGTCTGCTTGGATCAAACGGAGTGGGAAAGTCTACTCTGCTTAAAACTATATCTGGATTTATAAAGCCACTTGCTGGTGATGTTGTTATAGATGATGTCAATATCAATGATTATTCTGCCGCTAAGCTGGCACGCAAAATAAGTGTTGTCCTTACAGGAAAGCCCGGCGTGGAAAACATTTCTGTAGGAGAGTTGGTTGGTATGGGGCGATATCCTTTTACCGGTTTCTGGGGAACATTGAATAAGGATGATGAGAAAATTGTTGATGAATCTTTGGATATGGTAGGAGTGTTGAAATTGAAAAATCGTATGGTTCAGACACTAAGTGATGGTGAGCGACAAAAAACAATGATTGCTAAAGCACTTGCGCAGCATACTCAAATGATTTTTCTTGATGAACCAACAGCCTTTCTTGATTTTCCAAGTAAAATAGAAATGATGCAGCTGTTGCAGAATCTCTCACATCATTTGGGCAAGACAATATTGCTATCCACACATGATGTAGAGCAAGCTTTACAGTTGGCTGATAAATTATGGCTTATGAATGATGATAAGATGTGTATAGGAACACCTCGTGAATTGTCAGCAAATGACACTTTGGGAAATTATATCGAACGTGACAATATAGAGTTTGATAAAAAAAACATGATAGTGAAGATAAAATCCTAAACTATCATGTTGCAATATAACTGTTGATTATTTTATAATATTCTTTATATCTTGTATGTTTCTGTCAAAAGGGCCGCTATGCTCAAGTTTCAGTGTACACATGGCTGCGGCGAATTTTCCTGCATCCGAATAGTCTGCACCTAGACTTCGCATATAAAGATACCCGGCAGAATATGTGTCACCACATCCTGTTGCGTCAACAACAACTTTTGGTTCGTAAGCAGGAATCTCGTAGAATTTACCTTCGGCATATATCATGCTACCATAACTACCAAGTGTTATCACAACCTCGCGAACTCCCATTTCAGCTAGTTTAATAGCTACTGTACGTGGATTTTTTGAATTTGTGATAACTTCCATTTCATGCTCGTTTAGCTTTATAATGTCAGTGCATTTAAGTATTCTCTCTTTGTCTTTCCAATCCGTAGCGAATACATTTTCTCCTCGTACCTCACGCAGATATCCCTGAACGTCAATTGAAATAAGACCTTTTGTAGACATGTATTCAACAAATTCAGGTGAGAAATCATCGGCAAGCAGACTGCCCAGATGATATACACGTGCGTCCAATCCTTTCATCTCGTCAATCGTGAATGGATCAGCTTTAGCTAGAACACGTTGTGAGCGGTTGTTCGTGTTGTTGCCATATTTGTTTTCAAAAAATACACTCTTGTTACTTTTATGACATTCCACGTCTATGCCGAGTTGTCTCATATTCTCAACTTCGTCAAGTGATTCCTTTCCAACCTTTGTGACAAGTTGATATGAAACGTCATTTGGAAGTCGATTCATACCATAAGACATATAAAACGATGTGCCTCCAGCCATAAAAACTGTATCTTTAGGGGTGATGATTTTATCAAGAGTTATATGTCCAATGCAGCAAATATCTTTCATTATCGTTGTTAAATTTCTGCAAAGTTACAAAAATATTTCGTAATTAAAAACTAATTATCATGTTTAAGTTTTGATAACGGCTTTTTATAGTCTGTTTTTACTTTGCAATTACCACATATAATTACCACTTATTTAGATTAAGAAGTCTTATCTGCGGTATTCTTCGGTTGTCATTCCTGTAATCTGCCAGAATAGTTTTGTGAAGTTTTGAACTCCGCCAAATCCCAATGCCAGAGCTATATATGCATCACTTTTATTATTAGCGATAATCATGTGCTTTGCTATCTCAATACGTCTTGTCTGTAAATAGTCGGGAAAGTCTTTTCCGCTCTCATGCTTGATGAGATCATTGATGTATGCACTTGATAAGTTTAGTTTCCTGCTGAAACAGCATGTGCATGGCATTCCCATTTTGTGAATTTTCCCATTTAGCATATAATCATCTATTTCATTGCGCAGGGTGTCGTAAGTTTCGTCAAATGCGTCATGACGTGTGATAAACTGCCTTTCGTAAAAGCGGCAACAGTAGTTTAGTAACAGTTCTATCTTGTTGCTTATTATCGTTGCACTGAACTTATCTATGCCCCATTGCAGTTCATAATTAATGTTGTCAAGACAGTTGTATATCGTCTTCAGTTCTGCTGTTGAAACGTGTAAAGATTCACTTTCTGGCTTATATTTGAAGAAAGTGTAGTTCTTAATTTGTTTACCGAAGTTAGTTCCACATAGAAGGTCTGTATCAAAAATAAGCAGTTTCCCTGATTGCGGATAATCTTTCTCACTTGCAATGCTTATCGTTTTGTCTGGTGACCTGAAAAATACAGTGGCAGCATTGAAATCGTAAGGTTTCCTTCCGCCACTGTTGAATAGCGGATGCTCATGTATCAGTACCGAATAAGTGTTCAATCTTATTTCTTTTTCCTCGCATTTGCCTGATAAATTTATTATACTCACAAGGGGATGAAGAGTTTTTTCGTTGAACAGTTTATTGCAGCTACACACCGTATTAATATCTTTGCAATGGTTACCCATCAGAATAATCTTATAGTATTTATATTTTTATAAAAGCTTTCAGGCTTCAGCCATTTGTTTCCTGAATTGGCTTGGCGTTACCCCCACGTTTCTCTTGAAATAGCGGTTGAAATGCTGACTGTATTGAAATCCAAGATGATATGATATCTCGTTTATTGTGTCCTCAGAACTTGCTAGTTCTTCTTTGGCAAGGTCTATAATCTTGCTTTGTATGTGATCTTGTGGAGTCTTTCCTGTTTCCTTTTTCACTAAATCACCAAAGTAATTAGGTGACAGAAAACATTCCTCAGCAAAGTATTTCACTGATGGTAGACCGTCATGTAGTGCTCTATCACCTGTAAAGTAACTGTTAAGCAGCTTCTCAAACTTGTCAAGAACATCACGGTTGGCAGCTTTACGGGTGACAAATTGCCTTTCATAGAATCGCATGCAATAATCAAGCAGTAACTCTATGTTTCTGCAAATCAGTTTTTTGCTGTGATTGTCTATCGGATGGTCAAGTTCAATTTTGATTCTATCAAGACATTCTTTGAATACAGCTTTTTCATCCTCGCTTAGGTGCAATGCCTCACGTGAAGAATAATCAAAAAAAGCATATTGCTTGATGTCGTGACCAAGAGACGTGCCACGTATAAGATCTGGATGAAAGATAAGCCCCAACGCTTTTGGCTTATAATCTTTTATCGGTTTGAAATGTACTACTTGTCCTGGTGCGAAAGATGTCACGGTGCCTTCCTGATAATCATAAGGTTGGCGTCCGTATGTGATGTCGCCACACATAGTCTGCTTAAGCCACACGGAGTAGACTTCATATTCATAAGTCTTTTCTCCTCTGGCTTTTTGATAATCAGCTTCAGCCATATCAACTACCGCAACTAGTGGGTGCTTTGTCTCCAATCCAATCATCTCATTGTACTCGTCAATGGAGTCGATAATAACTACATCATTCTCTGCCATACTTACTTGATTATAATTTTATGTTTGCAAAGATAAGAATAATCAGTCAACAATTAGTTATATTAATTACTGATATTCCAACCATTTTTACATTATCATTGTTGTGGTAACAGGCCTTCACATTTCCTACAGTGAATGATGAAGGTGTTTATACTAAAAAATTTCATTTGAGGTAAGGTAGATTTTTATGCAAATATAATGAAATTATTAGTATAAAACCCTTTCGTATCTTAACTTTTTACTACCTTTGCCCTCGAAATATTAATTTAAGGATGAATAAGAAGCAAATTCTTCTGATAAATGATATGGCGGGATATGGCAAAGTTGCCACGGCAGCAATGCTTCCGATATTGTCTTACTTTGGACATCCCACATATAATCTTCCCACAGCCTTAGTGTCTAATACACTTGACTACGGAAAGTTTAATCTACTTGATACCACAGACTATATTAAAGGCGTGTTCCCCGTATGGAAGGAACTAGGCTTCACTTTTGATGCCATCGCCACAGGATTTATAGCCAGCGAGCGTCAAGCCGACATAGTGTCTCGCTATTGTCTGGAACAGGCGTCAACGGGAACTACGATATTTGTCGATCCTATTATGGGCGATGAGGGCAAACTCTATAATGGAGTCACTCAAGCTGCAATAAAAAGTATGCGTGAGATGCTGAGTGTTGCTCATTTGTGCTACCCAAACTATACTGAAGCATGTTACCTGACAGGGAGAGAATATAATTCCCAAGGCGTTACTGAGGATGAGGCTCATAACCTTCTTGAACATTTGCGCAAGATAGGTTCAAAGTCAGTTCTCATAACAAGTATAACTGTTGATGGACAGCCTTCTGTTGTTGGATACAACCACATGCATAACGAGTACTTTAAATTATGTTATGATGAGATTCCTGTTCATTTCCCTGGTACGGGAGATATTTTCTCGGCTATACTTATCGGGCATCTGCTTGACGGCGAGTCGTTGAAAGATTCAACCAGAAAGGCCATGGATGGTGTCTACAAACTTATTGACCTGAATAAAGACAATATAGATAAAAACAGGGGAATACCCTTGGAACAATATCTGAACATTTTATAATTGAAATGGACTGGATTAATAGTTTATTCAACATTCATTCTTCAATACAGACCTTAGTTATTCTTTCTTTAATTATCGCCTGTGGTCTGGCTCTTGGCAAAGTCAGGGTGATGGGAATATCACTTGGAGTAGCCTTTGTTTTTTTTGTCGGTATCTTCGCCGGACATCTTGGTTTTACGATAGATCCAGTCTTGTTGGATTATATTGAGACGTTCGGATTATCGATGTTTGTCTATTGTCTTGGACTTCATGTAGGACCAAACTTCTTTGGCTCATTACGTCATGAAGGTATGGCTCAGAATCTTTGGAGTCTGGCAGTTATAGTTTTTGGTACTGTCTTCGCATTGCTGCTTATTCCTCTTACTGGAGTTAGCCTGCCTAACATGGTTGGTCTGCTTTGTGGTGCTACAACAAATACTCCTGCTCTTGGCGCCGCTACTCAGGCAATAAATCATCTTGGGATGTCTAGTGGTAGCACAGCTTTGGCTACTGCTGTAACCTATCCACTTGGTGTGCTTGGTGTCATATTCGCAATGCTGTTCCTTCGTAAAGTTTTTGTTAAGCCAGAAGACTTAGCACTTAAGAAGGTTAATGAAGAGGATCATACATATATAGCACAATTTGAGGTTGTCAATCCTGCAACTGCCGGAAAGTCTATTGCTGATGTTTCAAGAATGACTCATCTTCGCTTTATCATTTCACGTATTTGGAGAGGTAAAGAGGTGATTGTCCCTATGGTTGAAACAAAACTTATGGAAAATGACAGTTTGCTCGTTATTACCAATCGTGAAGATGAAGCCGCAATGGAGATACTCTTTGGAAAAAGAGTAAACAAGGATTGGAACGGAGAAAAGATAGACTGGAATGCTATAGACTCAAAGGTTGAAAGCCGCGTGTTGGTTCTCACAAGAACAGAACTCAATGGAAAGAGACTTGGCGAACTACATTTGCGTACTTCGTATGGAGTTAACGTGAGTCGTGTAACTCGTGGTGACATCAAACTTCTTGCTACGGATGATTTGCGATTGCAGTATGGCGACAGAATAACAGTTGTTGGTCAACATGATGCAGTAAATAATATGCAAGGCTATTTTGGAAACTCGGTTAAGACTCTAAACGAACCAAATATCGGTAGCATTCTACTTGGTATCATCCTTGGATTGGGATTGGGAAGTATTCCTATTTCGTTACCAGGAATGGCTAGCCCAGTGCGTCTTGGTATTGCTGGTGGACCTATTATCATGGGTATAATCATCGGTGCTTTAGGACCGAAGCTCCATTTTATATCATATACCACACGATCTGCATCGTTGATGTTGCGGAAGTTGGGACTTAGTTTGTATCTTGCATGCTTAGGGCTGGATGCTGGTAAAGACTTTTTTGCAACAGTTGTTCGTCCGGAAGGTATTGTATGGGTTGGAATAGGTTTCCTTATAACAGTTGTACCTATTATTGTCATAGGTCTTATTGCATTAAAGACACATAAATTTGATTTTGGTACTATTTGTGGAATCTTATGTGGAAGTATGGCAAATCCAATGGCTTTGGGTTATGCTAATGATTCATTGAAGACTGATAGTGCAAGTATAAGTTATGCATCTGTATATCCACTAGGCATGTTTATAAGGGTTATCATTGCCCAAATGATTATAATGTTTCTGGCATAGTTTGTGCCTTTATTATATAAGTGAACATTGGAGAGGGCTTGCCACTAATTATATGGCAGTGCCTCTCCAATATTTTTTGTTGCAGATACTACGTCATACATTCTATTCCCTTTATGCAAAGCGTATTCTGCAGATGACGTAGTTTTGTAGCTAAAAACTGAAAAGTCTGGGTTCTTCATCAATTTATGGGGTAGATACCCTGAATAAATGATAATATCTGGTGACAACCATATTGGATGGAATGACAACCAATCTGGTAAGATGAGACAACTTGTTTAATAACAAATGTAAACCTATCCTGGCTAAAGACACACAACCAGAAAAAGTTTTTTTAATGCAACTAATGTCACTTTGTCACTAGCCCTTTGTTTATAAGGGTTTAGCGAGTGACATTAAGTGACATAATCGGGCTAAAAGTGACATTATCCCCCAGAACACACCTGTTTTTGGCGATTTTTTGCCCAATATACTCGCACATATCTAGACTCTTTTTCGTTTATGATGGTCTGTACTCGTCATTATGTGCGCTATATTTCGTAACACGTTCAGCTTTTATCTCAGAACTCGACTGTATAAATAGTGATAATCGTCATAAGCTTATTTTTATCGTCATGTTGACCATCGCTCGTTTACCTGTGCTAAGTAATCACTTTTTTCACGTTATGTAATTCAATTACCTAACGTGTGTAATCGTGTTGTTCACGTTGTGTAACACGGTTACACACGTTGTGTAATCGGATTGCACACATGCTGATGTAATCGGATTACACATATGCTAGTGTAATTTAATTACCCAAAAGCTGTGGAAATTTAGGTAATCGTTTGTGCACTCTGTTTCAAAATATATATCCATTATCTCAAATTCATTCTATCGTGTCAATGTGTGTCTGGAGTTGCTTTTGTATTATCCATGCTGTTCAGAAAGCAAAATATGTATTATGTAAATAGCATAATTGCGAAAAAAACGCAAAAAACAGGTGAGCTCTGGGGTATAATGTCACTTTTAGCCCGATAATGTCACTTAATGTCACTCGCTAAACCCTTATAAACAAAGGGCTAGTGACAAAGTGACATTAGTGGCATTAAAAAAACTTTTTCTGGTTGTGGGATATAATCATTTGTTGAGGATATCCCCCTAAATTGACGAAGAACCAAAGTTCGTGGGGAAGTATATAAGAATACGTAGAAATTATCATTTGTATTATTCACTAATCATTTGGTTGGGTGTGCAAGTACTTAAAATAGTACTAAATTACTGATTTGCGTACAAATGTTTGTTTTATTTAATATTCTATATTGTAATTTTGCAAATTATAAACTACAAATTTGTTGTACCTAGACATGAATAAGCAGAAACTAATTTACGGCATCGTCTCAATGATGCTATGCGTGAGCGAAAATGCTTTCTCTCAGCGTGATACTATAACCATAGATAGTTGGCAGTTTAGCAGAAGTTCGCTAAATGTCAGTGATGCTACACAGCAGCATGGTACTTGGAAAAACGTAATAATTCCTCATGATTTTCAGATAGAGCAACCTTGGGTGGCTCCTTCTAATGATGAACATGCCGATAATTCTGATCAGGCAGCTAATGTGAAGAGTCGCCTTTCTGCACGTGGTTTTAAAGAAATGGGAATAGGATGGTATCGCAAGGTATTCACTCCAACACAAGACTGGAATGGAAGGAGATTGATGCTGGAATTTGGTGGTATTATGCTCGTAGGTGATGTTTACCTAAACGGTGAGCGTATAGGTGGAACAGAATATGGATATGTAGGATTTGGAATAGATATTACCGACAAGATTAAATACGGCAGTGAGAATGTCCTCGTGGTAAAAGCCTCCACACAAAAAGAAAATAATTCAAGATGGTATACTGGTGGTGGGTTGTTCAGAACTGTTAAACTTATATTGACAGATAAACAACTGTATTTTGCACGCCATCCGCTTTATATTACCACAAATGATAATAACACTGTAAACATTCAGGCTGAGATATTTCGATTCAGTAAACAGAAAAGCGGTAATGTGAAAGTGCGCATACTTGATGCCAATGGAAAAGTGGTAGCAGAGGATAACAATGATGTTAGATTCTCACCACGTAGCCGTGACGCTGAGTACAAATTGGAACCTATACATATTTCAAGCGCAAATTTGTGGGATATAGATTCACCTTATTTATATACTGCAGAAGTTTCTGTGTATGATGAAAATGGAAAGGTTACAGATAAGGTCACTGAACAGTTTGGTATACGTACCATTGAATTTTCACCTGCTTTTGGCTTTAAACTAAATGGTAAGAAAGTTATACTGAAAGGTATTGCTAATCATCATACTCTAGGAGCCCTAGGAGCAGCTGCATATCCACGTGCGATAGAAAAAAGAATAAAGCTATTAAAGGAATTTGGTTTCAACCATATTCGTTGTTCACATAATCCATATAGTGAAGAGTTTTATAAACTATGTGATAAATATGGTATTCTTGTTGTTGATGAAGTCTATGACAAATGGCTTACACAATATTCTGGTGGTAGAGAATCTTGGTCGAACCATTGGCAGTATGATATTCCTGAATGGACGGAGCGAGACAGAAACCATCCTTCGGTGATATTGTGGAGTCTCGGAAATGAATTGCAGACATATCCGGATTTGCCATACAATGATTGGGGAGTAACACCATATCGCTTGTTGAAGACATTGCTTAACCGTTATGATAGTACACGTCTTACCACAGTGGCAATGCATCCGAGAGGTCGTAATTGGGAAACAGATTCACTTCCATGTGATTTGGCTATGGTAACCGATATTCAGGCATATAATTATCGTTATATGTACTTTCCTGGTGATGGACGTCGCTACCCTAATATGATATTCTACCAGAGTGAGGCAAATATGCCGATGATGGGGCCAAACTATTATGAGATGAATCTCGATAAGGTTGTTGGACTTGCTTATTGGGGAATGATAGACTATCTTGGAGAAAGTCTTGGATGGCCAAAGAAAGGTTGGGATAACGGTGTTTTTGATATATCATTAGAACCTAAGCCACAAGCATATTTCCTTAAATCGATATTCTCAGATAAACCTGTTGTTCACATCGGTGTTGCCGATTCAAAGGAAGATACTGAAATGTGGAATGGAGTCAAGTTTGACGGAGATCGTATTTCAGGCCATTGGAATCGTACACCAGGAAATAAATATACCGTATATACATATACAAATGCCGACGAGGTTGAATTATATCTTAACGGAAGAAGTCTTGGAATAAAGAAAAATTCTCTTGATCCAAAGGTGCGTAATAAGATAAAGTGGCCCGATGTTGTATATGAAAAAGGTGTACTTGAAGCTGTTGCGAGAACAAACGGTAAAATTGTTGCGCAACATAAGATTGAAACTGCCGGAGCACCAAAGGAACTTAAACTGATTCCTGATGTGGAAAACTGGAAAGCTGACGGTAATGATTTGATGCACGTACGTGTGTTGGCTGTTGACAATAAAGGATTACGCTCACCAATGGCAAATAGCAAGTTGAAGTTTGACGTTACTGGTGATGCTGATATTATAGGTGTGAGCAACGGAGATATTTCTAGTGATGAATTGACGGTTGGTAACATGCGCAGCCTTTATAATGGTTCGGCAATGGTGATACTTCGTTCTGGTAAGAAACGGGGAAAGGTAAAGCTTAACGTTAGCGGACAAGGGTATAAATCAAAAACAATATTATTATACTTAAAATAAGGAAATT
>JAGPKZ010000125.1 GCA_018053665.1 Prevotella sp. | reverse complement strand
CATCAAGTTTACTTGAATGTTATGCCGAGTGCAGCCTATCTTATGCAAAAGTAGTGCAAGTCAAGAGCAGAATCATTAAGTTTACTTGAATGTTATGCCTTGGCGCAGCCTACTTTATGCAAAGATAGTGCAAACGAGAGCAGATACATCAAGTTTACTTGAATGTTGTGCAGAGTGCAGCCTATCTTATGCAAAAGTAATCATTTTATTTTTTATGATGAAGAAAAGGTGTCATAATTTACATTATTTGTTACTTATTCAATAACAAATGTTATTTCAAATGCAAAATATGTCCCATTCTGTCACGTTTAGTTTTCAAATACTTCTCATCGTATTTGTTTGGCTGTATTTCTATAGGAACGTTCTCAACTATTTCCAATCCATAAGCTTCGAGACCTACTCGCTTTTTTGGATTGTTTGTCATGAGTCTCATCTTGTGCACTCCCAAATGTCTCAGCATCTGAGCACCGCAGCCATAGTCTCTTTCGTCAGGTTTGAATCCCAAGTGTATATTTGCGTCAACGGTGTCATAGCCTTGCTCTTGCAGCTTGTATGCGGCAATCTTATTCATAAGTCCTATGCCACGACCTTCCTGTTGCATGTATATCACAACGCCTTTACCTTCTTTTTCTATCATTTCCATAGACTTGTGGAGTTGTTCTCCGCAGTCACAGCGTTGGCTGCCAAGGATGTCGCCTGTTGCGCATGAAGAATGTACTCTCGCCAAAACAGGTTCACCTTCTTCCCATTTACCTTTTATAATAGCCATGTGTTCCAATCCGTTGCTTGTCTGACGGAAAGGAATAAGGTGAAAATGTCCGTATTCAGTCGGCATGTCAACCTCCTCACCAACTTCGATAGTTGATTCTGTTTTCAGTCTATATGCAATGAGGTCTTTAATCGTGATGATTTTCAGGTCCCATTCCTTGGCTCTTTCTATCAGCTCAGGCATACGTGCCATCGTTCCGTCTTCACTCATTATTTCCATCAGTGCACCTGCTGGATATAGTCCTGAAATCTTGCATAAGTCAACAGCTGCTTCTGTGTGTCCGCTTCTGCGTAGCACGCCGTTTTCCTGTGCATATAGTGGATTGATATGTCCTGGACGACCGAATGTTTGTGGGGTAGAAGTGGAGTCGGCGAGAGCCTTTATTGTTTCGGCACGGTCGAAAGCTGAAACTCCTGTAGTGCATCCTTCCAACTTGTCTACCGTAATTGTGAAAGGAGTACCTAACATAGATGTATTTTCTGTTACCTGATGTGGCAGGTCTAGTTCATCCGCTCTAGATAGAGTTATTGGTGCACAAAGTACGCCGCGGGCGTTCTTTAGCATAAAGTTCACCTTCTCTGTTGTTATTTTCTCTGCTGCGATAATCAAGTCTCCTTCATTCTCGCGGTCCTCATCGTCAACAACAATGACAAACTTACCTTCTTTGAAATCTTTTATGGCATCTTCGATGCTGCTTAATTTAAACTCTCCCATAGTTATCTTGTTTTAATGATAGGTCTTTCGACTTTATTATACCTATTTATATATATAATCTATTTACTTTATAGTTTTCATTCCAGAGATTCTTCTTGTGATGTTGTCGTTGGTCTGCTTTATTGTTTTCAGATCATGCAACAGTCTCAGTCTGAACATTAACATTCTGAAGTAGAAGAACAAACCTAGTGGTACTAACACCGCCGATGTGATGTTCATCCACTTGCGTTCGAATGGACGTGTATGAGCTTTGACCGAAACCACTGGATAGTTATTCAAATCACTAAGTATATAGTTGTCTCTCGTGTTTGATAAGTCATTTATCACGTCTTCCAGTTCCTGGCTTATCCTTTCAATCTCGTGGTCAGGATGATATTTGAAGAATACGTTTAGTGGATTAGGTATGCCAATCAACTTCTGTTTTTTAGAGTAATTATACACATCGTTGCTTATCTTTTCAAGGCGCATTGCGTCATTAGTGTAGTCTGGGCCTTCAATCACTACTTCCTTACCGAATAAGTGACGTTTTATTCTCAGTCCCAACAACTTTCTAATAAAGTCTATATACAAGTCGATGTTGAATACCACGGAATCTTTGTTTGCTTTATATGTCACGAATACTGCAATTGGTAGAAGCACAGCCGTGGCAAGTCCCTTTCCGAACCATACAGACCACATACCTCCGCGCGCCATTCGATATCCTGAGTTATCAAGAATGTAATATATGATAAACACGAGTACTGATATAATCACCGGTATTCCCAATCCTCCTTTTCTTATGATTGCTCCCAGTGGGGCACCGATGAAGAAGAATATCAGACAGGATAACGCTACCGTAAACTTATTGATAGCCTCAATTTCGTGGTCATTAATAATCTTGTCGCCGTCTTTCGTTATCATACTTTTGAAGTCAAGGTCGTTTACAGCAGCTTGCGTTCTCGATAAAGCGTCATTCACAACTTGGCTTTTCTGACTTGGCGACAGATGACTATATGTGGAGTCGATATTGAATTTGTCTGACATACCTGCCTTTATAGCGGCTAAGGAGTCACGCTTATTAATCTTCGGCGTAAAATACATCCCCATTTTCTCATCGTTATAATATACATGTCCTATGCTGTCATAAGCTATGTTGAGCGAGTCGATGTCATGAAATATCTTCTTGAGGCTTTTTCCTCTGGCATTGTTTGACAAACTGGTTGCATCAGCCATATTAAAGTCGCCGTCAAAATCAAGCACAATCTTTTTCCCTGTAAAAGTCTCCCTGCGGTATGGCACGGCAGCACTGTTGCCGAAAGCTTCGGTCTGCATATTCTCAAACCATTCACCACTCCATAAATGCAATATTAAGTGTTTCTTTTCCGCTGTTGCTTGTAGCATTGCCGAGTCGGCAAGGATTATCGCTTGATCTTCGTAACTACCTGTCATTCGGTATATCATCACGCCATATAGCATACCAGTTTTGACGTCTTTTCTCTGAACATACAGGTTGCTGTTTGGTATTCCGTCATAGAATATACCTTCAGGAATTTCAAGCTCAGGACTTTTCTGCTTCATAGATATAAGCAGCTGTCCTATTTTCATATTCGCGGTAGGTCCTATGTTATTTTGGAAATAGAAAGAGATGGCGCTGATTACAAGGGTGAGAAAGATAAGTGACCTAAAAGATTGTATCAGTGATATTCCTGCTGCTTTTATTGCTGTTAGCTCACTGCTTTCACCCAAGTTGCCAAACGTAATTAATGAAGACAGTAATATAGCTAGTGGCATGGCTTGTGGAACGAGCATCAGTCCCATATACCAGAAGAACTGTGCAAGTATTTCCATCGATAGTCCCTTACCGATAAGTTCGTCAATATATCTCCAAAGGAACTGCATCATAAGCACGAATTGGCAAATGAAGAATGTTCCTATGAAAAGCACACCGAATTGCTTTGAGATAAATATATCTAATTTCTTTATTCGAAACATCTGTACTACGTAAGTTTCACGCACGTGCGCGTAATTTAGTTTGCAAAATTAGTATAAAAATATTAGAAATCTCCCATTTTTCATCTTTTTTATCAAATAACCTACGACTATGCTTTTCAGCTTTTTGTGAGAAATAAAAAATCTTTTGATGTATTTCATGAGAAATATACGTGTGGTATTTCAGAAAAAACATTTATATGATTTCTTTTATCATACTTTCTATCATTAGTTTTAGTTACCATTATGTGGGTGTCTTATAAACTTTTAAAGTTCTGTATGTAATATGTTTTCATTATTTTTTTATCCTTTACATGTGCTTTCTCACAGAATGGAATCATGTAATTAAACGCCCTTTCTCGCGGAAATGTCTTGCAAGTGAGTGCAAAGCCAAGCTCGCTTGAGCTCTGCCGAGCGCAGCTAGA
>JAGPKZ010000124.1 GCA_018053665.1 Prevotella sp. | reverse complement strand
AGAAGAGTGTAGAAAGACTGCGCTCTTCTTTTTTTTCTTTGCATCGTACTAATAAATGAGATAGATACGATGACAACAAAAACAATTAAAATTTCTCTGTTAGAAAAGAAATTTAAGAAACTGCACACAATGGTAGATTTTGCAAAAGAAAGCTGCCAGGCAATCCTATTTCATTCTAAAAGACTTGCAGAACTAAACCCTACAGAAGATCAAAAAACAGCCTATCAAGAAATGGTCTATTCCATAAATATTTGGATTGATAAATTGAATATCCTGAATTCTACTATGATGGCGACCGAGGCGATGTACTACAAACAGAAATCTCTAAACGACTGTTGTGAGGTAATTGAAACCATTCCTGCTTGTGCCAAGGGATATATGCCAAACACATTTCAAATGACTGAGACTTTCTATCGAGTTGGCTATTATGTGATAGAAGGCGATCCTTTAAAGCTAGGCAATAAGGAATACACGGTTGAAGATATTATGAAAAACATTCAGGAATTGGACACAAACATTGTCTTGTGTCTTAAAGCCCTAATAAATGCTACTTATCAAGGCGTTTGGGACTCAACTGGTTTAATAATAAACAAATTATTCGACTTCGAGCCTAATGCCTATATTTATAAGCTTCTCAAAAGCTATAAGGTAAATATGGAAGAATAATAAATGAACTAGGAAACGTAACCGTACAAGCTGAGAACAAAGTGAACTGAATTGACAGCTACTGAAGATGTGAGCAATTGCATCCAAACGGAAGGTACACACTAAGCATCTTGTTCTAATGGTGTGTGAAGCGTCTATTGTCAAGTCCCTTGTGGATAGAAAAAGTCTTGACGGATAGAAAAGCCAGATACCAATAAAGTACGGTAGTTCATTTTTATTTTAATAATGCAGAAAGGGTGCATAGTCATCTTTTAAGTTTGTAGCATAAATTCGATATAACTATTAATATTTTATAGATAATGAAGAAATTATTATTGTTTGCAATGTTAATTTGCTCAGCTTGTATGGCTTCTAATGCCCAGAATACTTCGGGCAATTGTTATCGTGGTTTTGTTGATGCCGGCTATGATGTCGGAATAGGAGACTATGAATTTGGTCGCTTTGTGATTAACACCACACATGGTTACCAGTTTAACCCTTACATCTTCCTCGGTGCCGGTACTGGCTTTCACTTTATGTCCGAGTATAAAACAAAGGATTTGGATATAGCCTTGGACACAAGAGAAAGCAAAGTAGATATCCCTGTCTTTGCGAATGCTCATGTAAACTTCACAAAGAGAAAGGTTGCTCCATTT
The DNA here is from genome assembly GCA_018053665.1 of Prevotella sp. Lineage (GTDB taxonomy): Bacteria > Bacteroidota > Bacteroidia > Bacteroidales > Bacteroidaceae > Prevotella. The sequence goes on along the minus strand of JAGPKZ010000124.1, from coordinate 2,594 downwards.
GTTGATGGTAAGGCAGGTACATTTGTTACCAACAATGGTGGTATGTTTTGGAATATCTCAGCTGGTTGCAGAATTGCTACCAATGAAAAGCAGGCTGTAAATATCTCTATTGGCTATGCTGCTGAAAAATTAGAGTTTGAATCTTTTGACAGATTCAATAGTTCACATGACATGAGTTATACCCGTAAGGCAAGAGTACTGAACGCAGAATGTGTAACCTTGAGAGTTGGATATGAATTCTAGTAAGTTAAACCAATAATTAATAATACAATGAAAAAGTTTTTGATTTTGTTTGCCGCTGTGCTTAGCGTGGCGATGAGTGTAGATGCACAGATAATGCGTACAGAAGAGTTGGAAACATACGCAAAAGAGAAGTATGGGGAAAAATGGAATGATGCAGCCGCTAACCTCGCTTCTACCCTACAATTAGATAAGAATAATTCTCTTACTTATGTACAAGTAATAGATTGCCCCGGGAAGACCAAGAATCAACTTTACGTTATTCTGAATTATTGGGTAACCGCTTCATTCAATGATGCAAACTCCGTTATACAGCTTAATGATAAAGAGCTCGGTTGTATTATTGCTCAAGGCTATCTGCCTAATATAGCTGGCCACATGGGAGGAACAAACTCTTATAATGTGAGTGTAAAGCCAATTATCAAGTTGGATATCAAAGAAAATAAAATCAGAGTAACTTATACAGTTCAGAATTATGAAGCAATAGTATTTGCTGGTGGTGGTATTATGGGAGCTATCGGAGGTACAGTACCAACCAAGATTGCAGAAAAATGGGTTCTAGAGAAATGCTATCCATTTGCCGAAAAGGATAAGCATAAGAAGACATCCTCAAAAGCTCTTATCATGACGCATGCTTTTTCAAATGTCATTATGGACAAAATTGAGGAAGCTGTTAAGAATGGAGTTTCTGGTAATGAGAATGATAACTGGTAAACAAATATAATGATATGAAAAATTTAATTTTATGTTCAATGGTAGCGGTGCTATTTACAGCACTCGTTGGATGTTCTAGTAATGATGATGATTTTTCAATTTCCTCTCCAAAGAGTATTGAAATATTAAGTAATGAAACCTCTCAAATAACCTGTTCTGATACAAAAGCAGTATACTCATCTAAAGATGAATATATAGCTACTGTCTCTGAAAATGGTTTAATTTCTGCTAAACGTATAGGTGAAACCTACATTGATGTTAATGGACAAAAATCAATCAAAGTAACAGTTAAACCTTTGATTACTTCATTTACAGAGCCACAATTATTGTTTGGTGCGACAAAAGATGAAGTATATTCAAAAGTTGGTACCAATTATTCTACATCAAACGATTCTGGCATTGGTTATATTACAACAAGTGGAAGAGTTAAAGGTTATGTTTATTTAATGGAGGATGGGAAGGTAACAGCAGTATGTATGTTGGTAAGTACTATATACATTGAAAACTTAACCAATTTTCTTCTTGAAAGATATATGCCTGCAACATTTAGCGAAGAAAATTACACTGCAATATTTATTAACGCTCTAAGTCTTGAAAAGACTACAATTGTTATTGGCGAGCAAGTGTATTCCACTTCCTTAATGAATGTCATTTATATGCCTTATGATCATAAAACCTCGAAATCAAGAGGAGAAGAAGATAAACAAAAATTTATTAATCAGGCAAATAAAATAATAAAGCAGTTAAACTTGCAATAAAGCATTATTCCCATTTAAACAGATATTTTTGTTACACAATAAGGTCGGACAAGAGTAACATCAAGTTTGACCTTACTATACATTATGCCAAATATCATCAAATTCATCTATTAATGATGTTGTAGGATTGAAATTATTTAATAGATATCTATTATTATCTATTTGTATCTCTTTTACAGGAACTCCTAATTTAAAGCCAAGTTGCTTTAAGTGTTTTATAGTACTTTTTTTAGCATTATGACCATAAAAGATGCTAGATACATATGGAAAATCTATTTTGTATTTATCATTTTGTGGATTTATTTCATAAAATCGTTCATCCAAAATCAATCTCCACTCATGTTCATATTTCCACACCGTGGATTTAGTAATATAAGCTCTATTGATTTTATTTTTTATTATTTCAGAATCACCTGCACTTATTTTGTTTATAGCAATATGTTCAGCAATAATTGTTGGTATATGTACTCTATGTTTGCAATAATATACAGGAAATAATCTACCTACAATATTTGCTTCCAAAGAATTAATGCCTTTTACCTTAGTGGCTTCTTTTATTTTATTAACATTAAATTCTACGCAAAATCCTTCATAATTTTGAGCATAATGAGCCCACATTAAATTCAGTTCAGGATTGTCTACATTATATCCAATGTTGCAAAAAGAGGCTATTCTATCTGCATTATTTTGAGTTTGCTTTAGATGCTTAAAAACTCTCTTCTTATATCGCAAAAGAATATTATTTATTTTTTTACTGAATAAGGGGTCTTTTTTACTTAGTATCTTGTAAAGGTTATCATACACGCTCCCATGTTTATAAATTGAATATCCTATATGATCAACAACTCTAGTATCCAAAGATTTATATATAGATGAAAGATC
>JAGPKZ010000123.1 GCA_018053665.1 Prevotella sp. | reverse complement strand
ATTCCCACAATAAGAGAAGTCAGCATAATGCCATACAGTCCAAATGCAAACTGTGCCTTCCACGGTTCTATCTCTATAGGATACGCCCAATGCCAAGGAACATTTATTGTCCAAAGCAGATTAACAGTTTCTGATAATGACCTTATATCCTTTGCTACAAGTACAGTTACATAAACCATATTGAGAAAGAAAGCCATGAAAAACACAAGAAAACCGTTTCTGAACCATTTTGAAGACAACCATCTTGGTGCAGCTTTTCCTTTAGACAATCCTAATTTGTTACCTATAATAAGGAATATTTGCCCACGTCCACAATATCTGTTACACCATATTTTACTGCCGCCAATAATGGCAACAAGTAAAGGTATAATGAAACATATCATACCAAACCATGCAAAGACAATATTGAAGAATCCCATAAAGAAATAAACCGTTGACACTATCCACATATAGTCATACCAATGCGTTATCTTCTTCATGCAACCTTAACTTTATACATTACACCAGCTGGACAAGACTTTTCACACAATCCGCATCCAATACATACCTCGTCATTCACAACAGCATAGCATCCATGAAATATACTTATCGCATTTTTGGGACAAGTCTTTGCACATACACCACAGGCAACGCATCGCCCACGATCATTTTCTGCTCTATACTTTCTCATTCTTATATTATAACTTATTATCTTTATTGACAGATTAATCAACCTACCGATAAATTAATAAGATTTTCTGGCAATTGGAATTTCTCACAATTCACTTTAGCAAGAAGTTCCTGGCCTTTCTTTGTAATAGAGAAACGCATACAGCGTTTATCTTCCTTACAAAGTTTACGATTAATATATCCACACTTTTCCAAAGAAGCAATTACCTTTGAAGCATTTGAATTTGAGAGTTCCATTTCCTCGGCTATCTCACCAGAAGATATATTCTCTCTCTCAGAGACGATGCAAAGTAACATTGCCTCATTGATATTAAGACCAAGCTGCTTTTGGAACTCGGTCTCAAAAGCAGCTATGGCACGATAAACATTTCTTACTCTACAAATACAGTTCTTATTCATTATATCTTATTTCAATAAAGTATTTTTTATTGCGTTTTCAAGATCCATTCTTCCCATTGCACCAACCTGCATCTTTGGTTCGCCTTCCATCGGAATAAAGAGCAATGAAGGTATTGAGCGGATGCCAAACATTGATGCAATTTCCTGCTCCTTATCAACGTCTACTTTGTAAACATCAATCTTTCCTTGATACTCTTCTGCCAGACTGTCAAGTATTGGTGCTGTTGCCTTGCAAGGTCCACACCATGTGGCATAGAAGTCTATTATTGCAGGTTTATCTCCCTTAAAGTTCCAACTATCTGGATTCTTATCAAAGTCCATCACTTTATTTTTGAACTCTGTTAGTGTCAATTCTGTTGTATTCATTTTCTTAACCTCCTGTTTATTTGTTGTTTGTTGTTTCTGTTTGGCACTTGTGCAACTTGTTGAAAAGATTGCAGCGACCATGATGATTGTTATTAATAATTTGTTATTCATTATTATTTTCATTTATTAATAGTTTCTATTGGAAATCATTTACAAAGGTATATAATTTATTCTTTCTAACAAGTTTCCAACGGAAAACATTATAGGTTATAACAGACATTAACCAAATATATCACGTCGTTAACATTTTCCGACGGAAAACAATATCAAAAGCATTACTTTTTATAATTCAAACAACAAACAGTAAAAATAAAGCAAATATATCAATTGATATATTTACCTGTGAATTGCGCAACCTTATTAATATATGCCTTTTGATTTAACTGGAACGACTTTGCATGTGGCGCCCCCTTTACTATCCATAATTCTTTAGGTTGAGGTTTGGCTTTATATAGGGGATAAACCATTCGTGTAGGTACATAATCATCTGCCGAACCGTGGATAAATAGCATTGGAAGTTTGCATTTAGCTACCTGATTTAAAGCCGACGCCTCACCGAAGCTCCAGCCAAACCACAGTTTACATATTGCACTTGACGAATACATCAACGGGAATGCAGGAAGTCCGAACATTTCTTTTATCTCATAATTAAATTCATCCCAGACACTTGTATATCCACAATCGTCGACAAAGCATTTTATATAAGGTGGAAGTTTTTCGCCAGACACCATCATTGTTGTAGCACCTCCCATTGAAATGCCATGCACTACCATTTCTGTATTGTTCCCGAACAGAGAGTTTGCTACCCTCGCCCACAGCAAAACATCCTTGCGGTCTTTCCACCCCATGTTTACAGCCTTACCATCACTCTTGCCATGATATTGCAGATCTGGCAACAACACGTTGTATCCCAGTTCATGACTGTATATATAAGCAATAGGCATCATGGAATAAGCACAGTCCTTATATCCATGAACAAGAATAGCGATCTTGCGTGTTGGTTTTGCCGACTTTATATAATAACCATTCAGTTTCAGACCGTCACTGTTAATGATCGTTGTATCATGAATTGCTTTAACCTTGTTAAGACTATCAGTCCAAGGTTTCATAAACGAATATATAGAATCGTTTTTATGAGTAACCTTTTCTATATTATTTTTCCCCGACGGCATCAAGGCGAAGTTTATCAGATAAAACGAACCACCAACTGTGTATATGCAGAACAATACAACAATAGACAGCACTGTCCAAAGTATTATTTTCTTTTTTTTCATTATGTTTATCCTCTTACAGATACTCACCGAAATCAGTCAGTCGCATGTCACCCTTCTTCAAGAATGTATCGTGGAATGCAAGAGCGGCACGCATGCTATGAGGTTCATGTCCGTGTTCAGCTATTTTAAGATAGTCTCTCAGTAAAGGCCGATAACTAGGATGAGCGCAGTTTTCAATTATTTCTTTTGCACGGCGCAACGGTCCTTTTCCTCTAAGGTCGGCTATACCCTGCTCTGTTACAATTATGTCAACATCATGTTCTGTTGAGTCTACATGACTGCACATAGGAACAATAGCACTTATACAACCATTTTTAGTTGTACTCTGTGTGGTGAATATACTGATATATCCATTACGTTCATAATCACATGAACCACCGATGCCGTTCATTAGTTTGCTACCACATATATGACTGGAATTCTCATTGCCATAAATATCACATTCTATTGCGGTATTCATTGCGATAACGCCCAATCTACGTATCACTTCTGGTGAGTTACTGATCTCACTTGGGCGAATTGTTATATGCTTCTTGAAATAGTCAATATCACTATATATCTCTTGAAGAGTATCATTTGTCACTGTTAGCGACGAACAGCTTGCATCCTTTATACGTCCTTCCTTCATATACTTCACAACTGAATCCTGAACAACCTCCGTGTAAACTGAAAATACAGGTACCAAAGGGTTTTGACCTAATGCCTCAAGAACAGCATTACTAGTTGTGCCCACTCCACTTTGCAACGGAAGGAACTGTGAAGGAATAAGTCCACGTTTAAGGTCAGCTACAAGAAAATCAGCAACATTGTGTCCCATCTGCTGTGTAATTTGGTCAAGTGGTTTAAATGCTCTTGCCTCTTCAGGAATATTGCATTCAATAACACCCACAATTTTCTTGGCATCTATCTCAACATACTCTTTTCCTATACGATCACTTACCCCAAGAATTGGAATAGGTTGACGAAAAGGGCACTCACCTATTTCATATACATCATGAAGATAGCGTGAAGCCTTACTATGAAAGGTGTTCTTCTCAATTATAATCTTTTTTGCCAGACGCGCAATAGTCGGAACTATTCCTCCTGCACTGGTTAGGAAAGCCTTACACATGCTTTCACCCTCGTCAATATCACTGACTTCAATTATTGCCCAGTCTATTTCTCCGTAAAAGCCACGACGCAGACGTTCTGCCATGTGTCCCAGGTGCATATCTTCATAATCTAT
>JAGPKZ010000122.1 GCA_018053665.1 Prevotella sp. | reverse complement strand
TTACATTTCTGGATAAAAAAAACAAAATGTCGCCAGAAAATCGGCAATTGATGAGTGTATCAATAAATGCCGATAGAAATACCAAAATGAGTATGATAACTGATGTAAACAAGCATTACGTCAGACTTAATGCCTTAAAAATTAACTATTCGACAGTTGAAACTAAATAAATGTTATTCTTAAAAAGAATTACAGTTTAATACAAATGTTATTAATTTGTTGCAAAAGTCAAACATTTATACTAACTTTGCAACCAAATTAATATATAATATGTCACATCACAATTTAGATTCACTTGACAAGAAAATTCTTCGTCTAGTTTCAGAGGATGCTAGAGTCCCTTTTTTGGAAGTCGCACGTGCGTGCAATGTTAGCGGTGCTGCCATTCATCAGCGTATTCAGAAACTAACAGCACTTGGAGTACTTAAAGGTTCTCAGTTTATCATTGATCCAGAAAAGATTGGTTACGAGACTTGTGCTTATGTAGCACTGTATCTTAAGAATCCTGAGAAGCATGATATAGTTGTTGCTGCCTTGAAGAAAATTCCTGAGGTAATAGAGTGTCATGCTACAACCGGTGGTATGGACCTTTTCATTAAGATGTATGCTAGAAACAATCATCATTTGATGGAAATAATTCACGATAAGTTGCAGCCATTGGGATTGTCACGTAGTGAGACCATAATCTCATTCAACGTTTCAATAGATCGTCAGCTTCCAATCCTCGACAATCCTGTAGAAGAAGAGGAAAGCAATGATGATGATGTTACTGATTAAAATTTTATTTTAGAAATATCTTGAAGGTGAATGCATAATTATTGCATTCGCTTTTTTTGTGTTCTTCAGATGAAACGCATTTCCATTTGCTGTAATCCGGAAAATAAGTATCGGCATTTGTAGGATAGTCGTCAATTTCGGTGATATACAGTTTGTCGGCAATGTTAATAGCCTCATCGTATATCATGCCGCCACCAATAATGAATACCTCTTTTTCATTTTGGCATTCGTAAATAGCTTTGTTGATAGAGTTCATACATTCGCATCCGTCAATGTATTCCTTACTATTGGTAATCACAATGTTCCTCCTGTCTGGCAATGCTCCAAAAGGTAACGACTCAAAAGTTTTTCTCCCCATAATCACCGTATGTCCAGTCGTTATGGCTTTAAATCTTTTCATGTCGTCATCAATGTTGTATAAGAGTTTGTTCTTATACCCAATGGCTCTGTTTTTTGCAACTGCTGCTATTATGGATATTGTCATTCAATAATGGTTGTGTTTCCTTCCGGAATATGTGAACTCTTTATTTTCCATTCCTGTGGATAAAGGTTATTAGCTCGATTGCCGATATTCTTTGCAAAGCCTATTGGATATTTCCTGTATGTAAGCAGCACTATGCCTTTAGGTGCATCGCTGTTCAGGGTTATAGCTTCTTTTCTTAGATAGGCTATAGCTTGGTTGTAGTCAATCTCCACGTTTGGGTATTCATTTTCGTCTAGAGTTGTAGACATAGCTTTTGAATGGTGGGGAATAGCCTGCTTACCCTTTATTGTGTCAGGCTCTACACCGTTATATAATAAATGTAATGGTTTAAGTGCCTTTGCGTCAATATTACTCTTAGAAATTTTACCGTCATAATCTCCGTGCTTTCTCAATACAGCCATGAAGATACCTTCACCACGAGTCTTTCCTGGGATGAAGCGATACACTGGATTGTTGTCTATCAGACTTCCCGTGATGTTCCATTCCTTTCTTGTATCTATGCTTATGAATTCAGCTCCAAGATTTTCAGCAATCCAAGCAACGTTTTCCTCGTCTTCGTGGGCGTTGAAAGTGCAAGTGGAATATATAAGTATTCCTCCAGGTTTTAGACAGTCCCATATATCGCTTACGATTTCGCGTTGCAGCCTCTGGCAGTCGTTCACATTCTTAGTACTCCATTCGTTTATCGCACCCTCGTCTTTTCTGAACATTCCCTCACCAGAACATGGCACATCTGTAAGAATCACGTCAAACATCAGTTTGCTTTTCTTGTAATCCTTTGCGTAGTTATTTGTTACGTATATGTCGGAAATACCAAATTTCTGAATATTTTCATTAAGAATCTGTGAGCGTTGCCTTATTGGTTCGTTGCTGAACATCTTGCTTCCTTTTGGCAAAGCCGACATAGCGCACGTTGTTTTTCCTCCGGGAGCAGCACACAAGTCGAGCATTAGCACTTTATTCTTTACCACTTGTTTCAATACGTGATATACAAACATAGATGAAGCTTCCTGTACGTAATAAAGTCCAGCATGAAGCAGTGGATCAAAAGTGAAGTTAGGACGTTTCTTCAGATACATTCCATATTCACACCATTCAATGTTTTCATCTTTTAGCGGAATGTTTATATTGTTAATGTCGGTCTTGAAAGGGTTGATACGTATGCTTACAGAAGGCTCTTCTAACATGCCCTTTTCAAAAGTAGCATATAGTTCTTCGCCCATAAGACGGCGTGTATAATCAATAAATTCTTTCGGAAGGTTCATACTTTATATTATATAAGAGTGCAAATTTAAAAAAAAAATTGTTCCTTTGCAACTAAATGACAACACGTTTCGTCTAACATTCAGAAATAATAAAAATATATATATTATGAAACAGATTTTAATGGCATTGACAGTTGCCCTTACGCTTAGTACATCTATGCAAGCAGGAGTTCGTTTGCATCGTCACACACCTCGCACGGAGGCTGCGGTTACAAAGGCTGATTCTGCGAAAAATCAAGGAGTCGAGGCTTTCTCTGATACAACATCAAATTATAATAAAGCTGTAGATGACACTACTTATACAAGTTCACCAGCTAGAAATTATGATCATGATTATGATTTTGACAGCAGTAATTGGTTTGTTAAAGCTATGGCTGGAGCTATGGGTGCAGGAGGAATTATAATTGTAGTCTTGATTTTGCTTCTTGGCGCATTAATATGTCTTGCTCCTTTAATCATTGTAATCTTGGTGATAAGATACTTGTTTAAGAGACATAACGATAGCGTTAAACTGGCTGAAAAAGCTATGGAAACAGGGCAACCAATTCCTAGTGCTGTTAGGCCATCAAAAATCTACACGAATGAGGAACAGTGGCAGCGTGGTATCAAAAACGCTTCTATAGGATTAGGACTGATGATACTTTTCTGGTTTATTAGTGCTGATGCAATTATCGGAGTAGGTGCGCTAATATTATGTATGGGTATAGGTCAGATGCTCATAGCACGCACTTCGCCCAATAAGCATAATGATTCTGATAATGATTCAGATACTGATTTTAAGGCTTAATCACTTTTCCTGATAACTATAAAATAAATTAAGTGAAAGAATTAGACGATATATCTCTCGTTACGCAGGTGGCTGTGTTTCACAACAAAAAGGCTTTTGATAAGCTTGTTGTGAAATATCAGTCTCCTATACGTCGTTTCTTTCTTACTCAGACTGGTGGAGACAATCAATTAAGTGATGATTTGGCACAAGACACATTTGTTAAGGCTTATACCAACATAACTAAATTCCATGGATTGTCCAGCTTCTCTACATGGTTATATCGAATAGCCTATAATACTCTCTATGACTATTTTCGCCGCAATAAGACTACTGATGATATAGATCATGTACCGGCTGTTTCAAACCGAAACTCTGAGAATGGTGACAGCAATTTAAAAATGGACCTTAAAGATGCAATGCAGATACTTTCTGAAAATGAGCGTTCCTGTATTTCATTGCAGTTGATAGAGGGGCAAAGCATTGACAAAATAGCTGAAATCACTGGTATGAATCAAGGCACAGTGAAAAGTCACTTGTCAAGAGGAAAAATGAAACTGACGAATTTTCTAAAACAAAATGGATATGATTGATAACAAAATAGATGACGAACTTCTTGCGAAGTTCTTTGAAAATAATAAGATAAACGACATTCCCGATGATGG
>JAGPKZ010000057.1 GCA_018053665.1 Prevotella sp. | reverse complement strand
TCAAGCTGCGTAATCATAATCAAGAGAACGACAAAACCGAATATAAAAAATATGTTTTGATATTTCTTTTTCATCTATTCTCTCTCTTTTTAGGAATTGAAAATCTTATTTTATCTCCATCATCATGCTTCTCGTGATACAGTTTCTGAAGCGGATTGTTCATAGGATCGTCATAATGCGCACGGTTGCGGAATATGTCAATAGCTGTATATATTGAGTTGCGGAATGTTGACTCGTCGGCTGCACCTTTTCCTGCAATATCAAATTCTGCTCCACAGTCGGGAGTTACAGAAATGATCTTGAGCCCAGCATCAAACTTCACAAGACCTTCTGTAGTTATTGCCTTAAAAGCAGGGATTCCTTGGTCATTGTACATAGCAATAACTCCATCGAAGTCTCCATAATATCCATTCCCGAAGAATATTTCTGAAGAATAAGGGCCAAATGCCTGTATACCAGCTTCAGCAAGCTCATCAACGGCAGGAATTAAAATTTCATTTTCCTCTTTGTTTAGTTGTCCAGAATTAAGAGATAATATAGCGACACGAGGAGAAGACACATTAAAATCTCTGCATATTGAATTAAAGAGCTTTGTGGCTTTTTCCTTGATAGATTCCTTATTTATTGATGCTGCTACATCTTTGATAGATACCCCTTCTGCAGCTATAACCATTCGCATGGTGTCGTTGAGATATACAGACATAGCCTTCTCACCGTCACCTAAGCATGTCTCAACATATTTGCTTATGCCATTAAATTTATAGCCCTCGACATTGATATTGCTATTGTTTACAGGACAATTTACAAGTACATCGTATGCGCCGTCACGAAAATCAGTCATGGCACGGTCTAGAGCCTTGATAGCTGCATAACCACTTTCTTCAGTTGGTGTACCTAATTCAACCTTGATATCATCGTCATAACATGTCAACAGGTTTACTCGTCCGTCTACAGCTTCGCTAGCATCACTGATGATAGTGAAGTTAGCCTCCATGTCAAGCGCGTTTCGGTGATAAGACGCGATTTTTGGAGAACCATATATGATTGGAGTGCATAGTTCCAATATTTCTGGTTCTGCAAAGGTTTTAAATATAAGTTCATATCCGATACCGTTGGTATCTCCATGTGTAATAGCCACACGATTTTTTCTATTTTCCATTGTTTTTATATTTATTGAACCCAATACAGTTTTCAACTGATTGAGTAGATTTATCTTGTCGTTGATTTAAGGTACGCAAATGAAAACGTTATTTTCATCACTCAATCTCTCAAGTGGCAAAAAGTTTCATTGCTAATTGAAATATCATTTATTGATATGCCGATATTCCTATACTTCATTTATTTTATTTTCATTCTTTTTTGATGTAGACAGCAGGCCACAAGCCGCAAATATATCTTGACCACGACTGGAACGTATTGTTGTAAACAATCCATGGTTTGTGAGATAATCACGAAACTCCTCCATCTTCTTCTCCTCAGCACTGTGCAACGATATGTTTGGAATCTGGTGAAATCTTATCAAGTTTATACGACAATTAAGTCCCTTTAGCAATTTCACGATTTCACGTGCGTGAGTAGTTGAATCGTTAACACCTCCAAAAACGATATACTCAAAAGATAGACGACGCTGATGACTGAAGTCGTAGTTCTTTAAAAGTTCTACAATTTCCTCAATACCCATACCTTTTTCAGCAGGCATCAAATCAGCACGCTGTTCTGGAATAGCAGAATGCAGACTTATAGCCAAGTGACATTCGCTTTCTTCTATAAATCTCTGCAACTTGTTTTTTACGCCAACACTGCTTACCGTTATTCTCTTTGGACTCCAAGCCCAACCATAATCGGCTGTAAGTATTTCGGTAGCACGCAGCACGTTATCAAGATTATCCATTGGTTCGCCTTGTCCCATGAATACAATATTCGTGAGTTTGTCTGACTCTGGCAGTGAATAAATCTGATTAAGTATATCTTTTGCGTCAAGACTGCCTTCAAATCCCTGCTTACCTGTTTGACAGAACATACAGTTCATTTTGCAGCCTACCTGTGATGAAACACATAGTGTAGCTCTGTCTTTCTCAGGAATATACACCGTCTCGACAAATTTCCCATTATCAGTAGGAAATAGGTATTTTATAGTTCCGTCTTTAGAGTGCTGTGAGTCAGTTGGCTCAACACATCCAATCGTATATTTTTCTTCGAGTTTTACGCGGTTACCTTTGGATATATTTGTCATCTCGTCAATAGACTTTACATGATGCTCATATATCCATTTAGCGATTTGTCCACCAGTGAAGGCAGGCATACCAATTTCTTTAGCTACAGCCTTAAGTTCTGTTAAGGTCATGCCCAGAAGTGATCTCTTTAAAGAATTCATAGTGCAAAGATAGTGCAAACGAGTGGAAAAGCAAAATAAAACAAAGTTTTTTATTTATTATTCAGATGCCAACATAGCTACCAAAAGATAGACGTTTTTAAAAAAAACTTATTGAAATAGACTATAAATGTAATATAATTGTTATCTTTGTAGTCAAAATTTATATCATTTATGAGAGGAAAAATAGATTGTTTCCTGCCTTGTGAAGACATAAAAAACATAGATAAAACGCTATCTGTGCTTAGGCAGAACAAGACCGTACAACATATTAACTTATTGGTAGACAGTAGTTTCAGATTAAACAATGCTCCAGAAGGCTGTGCTCTTATCGCTATCGACAATATCTTTTCAACAAAGACTATTTTGGATATAGAAGAGAATGCGGATACTGATTATGTGATGCTATATCTAAAAACGACTCCTGTATCTTTCGGACCGTTTGCTTTAGACAGAATGTTGCGTGTAGCCGCTGATACTGATGCTGCTATGGTTTACAGCGATTACTATTCTGTTGTGGATGGTAAGACCGAGAAACATCCTGTTATTGATTATCAAAACGGTAGCGTTAGGGATGATTTTGATTTCGGTTCAATGTTACTTGTCAAGGCTGACTTGTTGCGTGAATACGCTAATCTTATCACGGGTAATGACAAGTATAACTATAAGTATGCCGGTCTCTATGATTTCAGACTCTTTATGAGCCGTAAAGGAGATCTGTTTCATATAAATGAATTTCTATATACCGAATTAGAGCTTGATACCCGAAAAAGTGGTGAGAAGCAGTTTGATTACGTCAACCCACGCAATCGTGATGTTCAGATAGAAATGGAAAAGGCTGCAACAGCACATCTTACGGCAATAGGCGCATTAGTTGATACTAATTATTACAAGAAACCTGATTTCAAGGAACAGGAATTTGAATATGAGGCTTCTGTCGTGATTCCAGTGTTCAACCGTGAAAAGACTATTGCTGATGCTGTAAAAAGTGCTTTGGAACAGAAAACGAGTTTCAAATTTAATATCATTGTTGTAAATAATCATAGCACTGACCACACAGGAGAAATTCTTGATCGTTTGGCAAATGACAAACTTATTGTCATCGAACCTGATAGAGATGACCTAGGAATAGGTGGATGTTGGAATATGGCTATTAATGATTACAGATGCGGAAAGTTTGCTGTTCAGTTAGACAGCGACGATTTATATTCTTCTACACGTACATTACAGTTGATTGTTGACGCCTTCCATAAGCAGAAAGCAGCCATGATAATTGGTGCTTACCGCATGTGTGACTTTGATTTGAATACACTCCCTCCAGGAATGATTGACCACCGTGAGTGGACAGAAGATAATGGCTGCAACAATGCATTGAGAATAAATGGACTAGGTGCACCAAGAGCATTCTTCACCCCTTTGGTAAGACAGATTCAGTTCCCTAACACCAGCTATGGTGAGGACTATGCACTGGGATTGGCTTTCAGTCGCAGATATCGCATAGGAAGAATCTATGATGAACTATACCTGTGTCGTAGATGGGGAGGAAACAGCGATGCTGCATTGAGCATAGAAAAGATTAATGCTAACAATTTGTATAAAGACCGTTTGCGTACGATGGAAATCAAGGCGCGTCAGCAAATGTTAGCAGGAAAGACGGATATTATTGTTGACACCAGTTTGCAACGATTCTTCAATCGTCAGCTTGAAGTGTGGAAAGACGTTAGTGCCCGCTATCGTGATTTGCATAACGTACAGGTCAAGCAGATTGGCGATATCAAAGTACAGTTTAACCCTGCAAGAATTGTAAGTACTGGAGCGAAGATTGATTCAAAGACTTTGGAAAAGCGACCATGTTTTCTTTGTGAGACAAACCGTCCTAAAGAACAGATGGCAAAGAGTCTTGACGATAAGTTTTTATTACTTGTGAATCCATTCCCTATTTTGCCTACTCATTTCACCATACCTGCTAAGAGACATCAATTGCAGAGCATAAAGAAGAACTATGGTGAAATTTACAAGATATTGTCTATATTTGATGACATAATCGTATTTTACAATGGTCCTAAATGTGGCGCAAGTGCCCCTGACCACATGCACTTTCAGGCTGGAACAAGCGGTATCATACCGTTGCAGACTGAATGGCAGAGATTGAGCCGCAATATGGAACAGGTTGTTTCATTGACTGATGATGAGGGTATATATGTTCTAACTGATTTCGTAGTACCGGCAATCGTTATTAGAAGCCGCAACTATGAAAATGACTACAAATTGTTCAGACGTGTATATAATGCTATGCCGCTCAATGACGGCGACACTGAACCAATGATGAATATCGTCAGTTGGACAAGTGGTGACTATCATATATCTGTAGTGATACCAAGAGAGAAGCATCGCCCTGATTGCTATTCTACTGAAGGTTACGGGCAAATGCTAGTTAGTCCAGGTGCTCTTGACATGGCTGGTCTGCTTATTACTCCAAGAGAAGAGGATTACGTAAAAATTGATGAGCAAAAGGCTACTGAAATATTGAAGGAATGCGGAGCAAACGAACAGACGATGAAACTAATAAAAGACAATCTCAATGCTCAGATTGTAGAAAGTAAGCATGTTGATTATTACCCTAAGCAACCTGACGTTACTGTTGGAATAGTTAGCGCAGAAAAGATAAAGTTTAAACTCAACAAACCTTATCTAGCTAAAGGTGAGGCTGTAGTGGGTGATCAAGAAGTGGAATTCTCAGAAGGTGGAATTCTATGGAATGGCAATCAATATAGTCAACTCGTGTTCAGCCCAGAAAGCCAGGAAGCATCTTTCTCACTTTTTGATGTTACTATTGGTGTTAACTTCCATTGGGAACGTAAGGAAACACAGACATTCCTTGGTTCGCTGAAACTTGTTGTTGAGGCAGACAAGATATGTGCTATAAATGAATTACCGGTAGAAAAGTATTTGGAGAGTGTCATTTCAAGTGAGATGAGTGCTACTTCAAGTCTGGAATTACTGAAGGCTCATGCTGTCATTTCTCGTAGCTGGCTGTTAGCACAAATGAGAAAACGATTGGAACTCAACGAAGGTGGCAACAACTTCTTCTCTTTCATAAAGAAGGATGATGAACTTATCCGTTGGTACGACCGTGAAGACCATACTATATTCGATGTATGCGCCGATGATCATTGCCAGCGTTATCAAGGTATAACTAAGGAGACGAGTAAACATGTAGCAGAGGCTATTCGCCAGACTAAGGGACAGATTCTTGCCAGCGACGGAGAGATTTGCGATGCCCGCTTTTCTAAATGTTGTGGTGGAGAGACTGAGGAGTTCCAGTATTGCTGGGAAAATATAAAGAAGCCTTATCTGTTAGCTGTAAGGGACAATAGTTCTGAATCTTCTGCTGATGATTTGACAATAGAAGCCAATGCTGAGAAATGGATACGTTCTAATCCAGAAAGCTTCTGCAACACCACTGACAAGAAAATATTGTCACAGGTACTCCAAGACTATGATTTGGAGACAGCCGACTTCTATCGTTGGAAGGTCAGTTTCACGCAGAATGAAATATCTGCACTTATCGAGGATAAGATGAAACTAGGATTGGGCAAGATCATTGATCTCATTCCTATGGAACGTGGCAAGAGCGGACGCATCTCTAAGTTGAAGATTGTTGGTGAAAAGAGAACTTTCACTATCGGAAAGGAACTGGAGATACGCAGGACATTAAGCGAAAGCCATTTATACAGTTCAGCGTTTGTCGTAGATAAATATGACAAGGACGAAAACGGTGTTCCACAGCGCATAGAACTTATTGGTGCTGGCTGGGGACATGGTGTTGGCTTATGCCAGATTGGTGCTGCCGTCATGGGCGAGAAAGGTTATGATTATAATGACATTCTACTGCATTATTATAAAGGTGCAGAAATCGAAAAACTATATAAATAGAACATGAAAGATAGAAATCCTTGGGCTTGGGTGCCGACACTTTATTTTGCTGAAGGCTTGCCTTATATCGCTGTTACGGTATTGGCAATAGAGATATATATGCAACTTGGTCTTAGCGACGCTGAAATCACATTCTATACGTCGTGGCTTTACTTACCGTGGGTTATAAAACCGTTTTGGAGTCCATTCCTTGATTTGTACAAGACTAAACGCTGGTGGATAACCACGATGCAGTTGCTGTTGGGTTCTGCCTTTGCCGGTGTAGCTTTTACAATTCAAGCAGACTGGTGGTTACAGGGAAGCATCTGCTTCTTCTGGATGTTGGCCTTCTCTAGTGCTACTCATGATGTTGCTGCAGATGGGTTCTATATGATGGGGCTTGACCAGCATGAACAAGCATTTTTTGTAGGTATCAGAAGTACATTTTATCGACTGTCTATGATATTCGGTAAGGGCTTACTAATAATGTTGGCTGGCGTGTTACAGGTAATGTTTAGGTATCAGATTAAGTTTTCTTGGAGCCTTATATTCTATGGACTCACTGGCTTGTTTATAGCTTTCTATCTGTACCATAATTATATATTGCCACGACCAAAAGAAGACATCGTGCATGAAGAAAAGCAAGACGAGAAAGTCGTAGTTCATGAATTTCTTATGACATTCGCTACTTTCTTCGAAAAGAAACAAATTCTTACCGCTATCGCATTTATGTTACTGTTCCGTCTTCCTGAGGCTCTTCTCACCCCTATTTCACAGTTGTTCCTTCAGGCGCAACCTAGTAAGGGCGGACTGGGATTGTCACCACAGGAGTTTGGTTTGGTTAATGGAACTGTCGGAGTTATAGGACTTCTTGCTGGAGGTATCATCGGCGGAATGCTTGTTAGTAGAGACGGACTGAAGAAATGGATATGGCCGATGACATTTGCTATAACTATTCCTAATGTAGCATACGTATATCTTGCTTACGCAATGCCAGAAAGTTTGATGGCTATAAATATATGTGTATTCCTAGAAAACTTCGGTTATGGATTTGGATTCAGCGCTTATATGCTGTTCATGATATATTTCAGTCAGGGCGAGCATAAAACGTCTCATTATGCACTTTGTACTGGCTTCATGGCTCTTTCAATGTTGATTCCAGGACTCTTTGCCGGAGCATTAGCTCAATATGTTGGCTATAGAATATTCTTCATCATCGTGATGTTGAGTTGCATGTTGCCATTCTTCGTGGCATCATTCCTCAAGATTGATTCTGAATTCGGACGTAAAGATATATAGCCCTTCACATTTATGTGAAGACTTATATAGCAAAGAGGTTTATTAATCAATAAACCTCTTTGTTATTTCATCATATTTATCAATTCTCCTGTCGCGTAAGAATGGCCACCAACGACGCACATGTTCGCTGTGTTCCATGTCTACAGACTGTATGTGGCAGTCGTCTGTTTCATTGGGAGCTTGGTATAATATCTCGCCTTGTGGACCAGCTACAAAACTACTGCCCCAGAATTGTATACCGCTTGTCTGTTTGCTTGGGTCTGGCTCATATCCCACACGGTTTACAGCAACAACAGGAAGTCCGTTTGCTACTGCATGTCCGCGCATAACAATTTTCCAGGCTTCTCTCTGTCTTACCTGTTCTTCTTTCGTGTCACTGCGTTCATATCCTATTGCAGTTGGATATATTAGTATTTCCGCTCCACTAAGTGCCATCAGTCGCGCTGCTTCAGGATACCATTGATCCCAACAAACCAATACGCCTAATTTACCAACGCTTGTTTGTATTGGGTGGAAGCCTAGATCACCAGGAGTGAAATAAAACTTTTCGTAATAAGCAGGATCATCAGGAATATGCATCTTACGGTATTTACCTGCTATCGTTCCGTCTTTTTCTATTACTACGGCAGTGTTGTGATAGAGTCCAATGGCTCGTTTCTCGAAAAGAGAAGTTACTATCACCACATTATTATCTTTTGCCAACTTACCATAAAAATCAGTTGATTTACCTGGTATCGTTTCTGCTAAGTCAAAGTTATTCACATCCTCTACCTGACAGAAGTATAGTGAATTATGAAGTTCTTGAAGCACGACAAGTTGTGCTCCTGCATGTGCCAGACGTTCTATGTTATCAGAAATTCTGCGCATGTTATCATTCGTATCAGCGATATTCTGCTGTTGTATTATACCTATTTTAAGTTCTCTCATATTCTATAAGTTATAATCTCGTTGTTTTCAGTGTTCCTTCTGGATATTGCATCGTCAGACAATGAAGCGAACCATGCTGTCTGACTACCGTTGATGCGTCTATTCCCACGATGTTATGATTAGGGAATGCACGTTGCAACACTTCCATTGCTATATTGTCCTTTGTTGGCTGCGAGTATGTCGGACAGATTACGCTCTTGTTTGTTATAACAAAGTTGGCATACGTAGCCGGCAATCGCTCTCCGTCATCATACATAGCATCTGGCATTGGCAGACGCAGCAAGTTGTATGATTGTCCGTCTATAGTCTTTATCTGGTGCAGTTGTTCTTCAAGAGATTTGAAGTCATTATATTGCTCATCGCTCTCATCGTCACATCCATTATAGATAATGGTATCGTTTGGTGCCAGACGCACGATTGTGTCTATATGTCCATCTGTATCATCACCTATCAGCTGTCCATAGTCAAGCCATACTATTCTTTTTGCGTGCAGACTCTTCAGCAATCTTTCTTCTACTTCTTCACGTGTAAGCGGTTGATTGCGGTGTTCTGCCATCAAGCAGAATGTTGTTGTGAATACACTACCCTTTCCGTCACTTTCAATGCTTCCGCCTTCAAGTACGAAGTCTGTATCATTTTCATAGTCGGAATTATAAGCTCCGCAATAGTTTAGTTGGCTTGTAATATTATTGTCTTTACGCCATTCAAACTTCTCTCCCCAACCATTGAATTTAAAGTCAAGGACGCATGTTTCTTTGCTGTCTGTAATCAATGTAAGCGGAGCATGATCACGTGCCCATGTATCGTTGGTATCTATATCATAAAATATCACGTTGTCTAACTGTGACTTTGTGAGTTCCTGTGATAGTTGATTTCTTACAGTATCAATCTCAGGAGTTGCCACTACAAGCAATTCTTC
Organism: Prevotella sp.; assembly: GCA_018053665.1. Classification (GTDB taxonomy): domain Bacteria; phylum Bacteroidota; class Bacteroidia; order Bacteroidales; family Bacteroidaceae; genus Prevotella. The sequence goes on along the minus strand of JAGPKZ010000057.1, from coordinate 3,947 downwards.
ACTCGTAATGACTTTCGCCATGTCCACAAAAACTTTTGTAATATCTTCAAGATATGGTTTCCAATCTGTGTTGGCGTGAGGCCATGTAAGCTGAATACCGCTTTGTTGTTCCCATTCCGCAGGAAGTCTGAAATCGTTAATGCTATTTTTATAGTTTGCCATATATGATGGTTAGCTTTGTTTTTACCTTGATTAATTGTGCAAATATAGCGATTTTATTTCTTATTGTTTACAGATTAGAATAAAAATAATTATCTTTGCATAAGATAAGCTGCATAATGAAGAACATTCTGGCGAGCTTGATAAATCTGCACTCATCTGCATTATTTTAAATGTATAAACAACGTAACAGACTGGTAATGCTTGAAATAAAAAATGGAATATTAAGTGGCGTTGAATACCCTGCTACATCGGCTGACATCAATTTTTCTGTTGATGCGGGTGAGATGTTGTGCATTTATCGCACGCAAGATGATTATGTCACTGCTATCATCCGCTCTATGCTGGGATTACAGCCCTTGAAATCAGGCTTCATCACTATTGATGGTGACGTTGTTGACGCATCTTCCGCAGCCTACTTCCGCAATATGTTCTCTTATGTTCCTCATGATTTAGACATGCCTTTGGATAAAATCACCGATGTGCTGTCATCTCCATTTGAAACCGATAAGCGCATCACGAAGAAGATACTCAAAGGAGAACTTGATAGATTTGGAATTGATGCTGCCGTGCTTGATTCTGATTATAATAAACTTCCGAAGTATGTAACCCAGCTCATTCTTATCATTGTGGCTGTATTGAGCGACCGCCCTTATCTTATCATAGACAAACTATACAGCGAAATAACTGCAAATATCTTGATGCCGTATTTAAATGACTATGCCACAGAAGGACATTCTGTGATTATAGTCAGTGACGATGAAGACATAAGAAGAATATGTAATAAATCGCTGATATTAGATTTTAACGTATAAATAAATAAAAGTTATGAACGTATCTTTCCTTGGAATATGTATAGTGATATTATTGCTCTGCATTCCGGCTTACATTATATTCACATATAAGTTAAACCTGCTCAACAAATTTGCTATGTCTGTAGTGAAGATGTTGTCATATATGGTATTAACGGGTGTATTTCTCTACTACATATCCTTGTGGAATAGTGTATTTGTCAATATACTCTGGATGATACTTATGGCTGCTATAGCATCCGTTGTAACGGTGAGCAAGGCAAGACTAAGGATAAGCAAAATGTTTGTCCCCACGTTTGTCGGAGCATTGTCCGTTGTTGTTGTCATGGGACTAGCCATATTGTTTGCCGTTTTCTCGTTTAAGAATATGTTCGATGCCCGATATATGATTCCTGTCACTGGCTTTCTTGTAGGTTCAATGATTGAGTGCAATGCCAAGTCATTGGAAACTTACTATTCAGGATTGAAAAATCATAATGCACTATATTATTATCTTTTGGGCAACGGAGCTACGCACAGTCAGGCTGTAAGTTATTTCGTGAAGCGCGCATTAGAAAAGAATATGATACCAATGTTGGGTAAGATGGCTTATATCCTCTTAGGCGTTACTCCAATGGTATTATGGAGTATGATATTGGCAGGAACAGATATTGCTGATGCTATATTCATGCAGATACTTATGTTGTCGGCAATGCTTGCTGCAGCCCCTGTTTCTTTGTTGATAACATTGGCTTTAGCTCGTAGTTATTTCTTTGATGCTTATGGTCAACTGAAGAATATGGATAATAATGCTTGATGTATGTCAAAGCACTGTATTGATATGTGTCAAGTTGGTTGATTCAGGTCAATAATATTACTTTTTTAAACGAATTTGCGCCCTTATCATTGCATTCTAATGATAAGGGCGTTAACTTTGCATGTGTAAAAAGGATATACGAAAATTAGAGAGTTATAAAATTATTAGTTTCTTTTAAGGTAAAAAGATTTATAAAGGATAACGATTATGAAGAAAATAACAAATGTTGTGGTATTGATAAAGAATACCGTTAATAAGGAAAAGGTTGTTCACTATATGGTTAATGTGCTCAACTCATACAATTACGGAAGAGTTAACTTAGCTTAGGTAATATTTAGGTTTCATAGAAAACGGGACACAGTTCTTGATGAACTGTGTCCCGTTTTGTTGCTAAACAATCAAAGAATAATAACGCGTTTAATGTAAAATATGTTAAACAAACAATACCCACACTACTATAATGTAGAAATTTAACTACCTTTGCAATCTAATTTTATGCATAGCATGAAAATAAAGGAAGTAATTGGTGCCCTTGAACAGTTCGCGCCTCTGCCTCTGCAAGCTGACTTTGATAATGCAGGCTTGCAGGTTGGATTAACAGAAGTGGAAGTCTCAGGGGCTTTATTGTGTCTTGACGTGACCCCTAAAATCGTCGATGAAGCTGTTGCTTGTGGCTGCAATCTGATCGTTTCACATCATCCGCTGATATTCCACAAGTTGGCTCATATCACTGATGAGGATGAAGTTCAGATAACCATACGCAAGGCTATCGAAAATCATGTCACTGTGGTGTCTATGCATACTAACATGGACAGTGCACAGGGAGGTGTGAATCATAAGATTGCTGAGAAACTGGGATTGCATGATTTGCGGTTCTTCGGCAAGCAGAATACTGTTGACGGTGTACAAGGTGGTGATGGCGTTATCGGTGAACTTGATGAACCAATAGCTGCTGATGACCTGATAATAATGTTGAAACGAAACTTTGATGTTGAGTGTGTCATGGCAAATGAATTGCTTCGACGTCCTATCTCAAAGATTGCGATATGTGGCGGTGCAGGCTCTTTTATGCTTGATGATGCTATAACTGCTGGTGCAGATGCATTTATCACCGGAGAAATGCACTATCATGAGTATTTCGGCAGAAATCAGCAAATACAGATTGCAGTGATTGGACATTATCAGAGTGAACAGTATACAAATGAAATTTTCAAATCAATAATAGAGGATAAGTGTCCTGGCGTAGAGTGCAAACTCACAAAGATAAACACTAATCCGATAATTTATCTATAACAATTATGGCAAAGAAAGATCCTACAGACTTGTCTGTTGAAGAGAAGTTGAAAACTCTTTATCAACTACAAGCTACATTGAGTAGTATTGACGAAAAAAAGGCTCTTCGCGGCGAACTTCCTCTTGAGGTTCAAGACTTGGAGGATGAAATCGAAGGTCTGAATATCCGTATCGAGAAAATTCAGCACGAGATTGCTGATTTCAACAATGCGGTAGCTCAGAAACAGCACGATATTATTGATGCTCAGGCTAGCGTTGATCGTTACAAGACCCAGTTAGAGGATGTCAAGAACAATCGTGAATATGATACCCTTACAAAGGAGATAGAGTTCCAAACTTTGGAAATCGAACTTTGTGGTAAGAAAATCAAGGAAGCTGCGATTAAGATTGAAGAATGCAACCGTGACTTGGAAAAGGCGCAAGTAACTATCACAGACCGTCAGGGTGATCTTGATGAAAAGAGAAACGAACTTGACGAGATCATGCAGGAGACTCGTGAGGAAGAGGACAAGTATAAGGATAAGGCTAAGGAACTAGAAACAAAGATTGAGCCTCGTTTGCTTACCAGCTTCAAGCGTATTCGCAAGAATGCTCGTAACGGTTTGGGTATCGTTTACGTTCAGCGTGATGCTTGTGGTGGTTGTTTCAACAAGATTCCACCTCAGCGTCAACTAGACATCAAGATTCACAAGAAGATTATCGTTTGTGAGTATTGCGGTAGAATCATGATTGATCCTGAACTTGCTGGTATTAAGGCTGAAAAGCCTGCTTCAGAGGAGAAGCCAAAGCGCGCTAAACGCACTGTACGCAAGGCAAAGAAGGTTGAAGAAGAAACAACACCAGAAGAAGCATAAATTGCTTATTTCTATAATGAATATAAGTAGGGC
>JAGPKZ010000121.1 GCA_018053665.1 Prevotella sp. | reverse complement strand
GCGTGAGAAAGTGGCATAATTTGGACAGTTGTTACCTAAAACACTGAGCCAACTGCCACTCTTAATATCAAGACAGCTCATTCCTACAGAACCAGCCACATATATTCTTTTTCCGTCGTGCGAAACTTTAATTTTTGCCAGATAGTCATTTGGAAGTGAGTTTGTATGCCTGTTAATGTCAGCTCCGGCTCTCATTCTATATTGCTTTATGCTGTAGTCGGTAAGGTTTAGTCTTATAAGTCCCTGTCCCATAGTGGCAAACCAGATGTTTCCACTATTATCGGTATCCATACCGAATATGCTTGAACTACCTTTGGCGTTGATGTCTACAGCATGGTATGCATCAGATTCTCCATCAACCCATCCGCATCCCTGCTGATAGCTACCAATCCATATACGTCCGAATTTGTCTTCTGACATGCATAGTATTGTTCCAGGAACTTTTGTGTAGTGCCTTATCAGTTTTTTGTTGCTGTCAAGAAGATATAACCCGTCTTTATCTGTACCAACCCATAGTCTGTGTCGGGTGTCTTGAATGATACTTGTAACGCAATTTGTTCCTATATAATTAAACGTTCCAAGTTTCGGACCCATATATCCAAAGTTTCTTCTTTTTGCAGGTTGCATGAATACACCCTTTTGCATCATTCCGAGCCATATATTTCCGTTTCTATCTTCAACAATAGTTTGTATTTTTGTCTTTGGAAGACTTATGTCATTACTATAGAATGGGTTTGCAACGAGCTGACCTGTATTAGGATAGTAAACGTAGAGTCCGATGCCGTCGCACCCAAGCAATACATTTCCCTGGTGGTCTATATATATATCCTTGATAGGCATTTTTGCTGTAGGCTTTATTAATTCAAACGCTTTTGCACCGTTCGTCAATCTCCAAAGTCCCATTCCATTGGCTCCTACATATATGTTTCCCTTTTTGTCTTCACAGATGTCTCCGTCTTTTATGCATGCTCTTTCTTCTGCACTAAGAAAATATCTTTTTATTCTGTTCCCCTTAATGCATAGTAATCCCTGGTCCTCTGTTACCAACCATAACTGACCGCGTTTGTCTTGTAGCATGTGTGCTACATAATTGGTGTTTTTTAGAATTCCGCCAAAAGGAGTTCCGTATCTTCCTTTTAGTCTCATCACTCCATATCCGGAACTACTGGCGATGATGTTGCCGTTTCTAAGTTGTAGTATCCCAGTGATGTATGTTTTTATTCTCTTGCCGTTTTCTCTAAATAGAATTATATCCTGAAATTTGCCGTTAACCATTTTCTGAACACCATTATTTGTTCCAATGTATAATGTTCCTTCACGGTCTTGGTATACACAGTTGATATAATTGCTTGTTATTCCGAAAACCTTGTTTTCTTTTTTCAAGATTTTAAATTGGTATCCGTCATATCTGTTCAAACCGTTACGTGTAGCAATCCACATGTAACCGTCCTTGTCTTGAAATATATTGTTGACAAAACTACTTGACAGTTGGTTGTCTCCATTGTATAGTTTGCCTATTTGTGCATTGACATTAACAGTAAATAGTAATGATAGTAAAATTAAATAGCATTTCATGTTGTCTAGGTAAAGTTTCGATATATTTTTGCAAAGATACACCAATAGGGTGGAAAAGCAAAACAAAACATATTATAATTTATTCAAAATGTTACATAAGATAAAGTCTTTGAAACGCAAAATAAGGAATATGTTACATAGTGAGAAGTTTGTGCAACTTTTATTAATATATATATATAATATAATGCTTAACTTTGTAGCTATTGTTAATAATAATCAGAAAACATGAAACGAAAAAACTTTTTATTGAAGCGCTTACTTGTTGGCGCAGCAATGGTTACGTCGGTGTTAGCAGTAAAAGCAGCACCTGACAAGAACTTTTACATTTTCCTTTGTTTTGGACAATCCAATATGGAGGGCAATGCAAAGATTGAACAAGAGGATGTGGCTGGTGTTGACAGTAGATTCCAGATGATGGCTGCCGTGGATGACCATAAATTAGGCAGGAAAGAAGGACAATGGTATACTGCGATTCCTCCTTTGTGCCGTGAGAATACAGGACTTACTCCTGTTGATTATTTCGGTAGAACAATGGTTGAGCGTTTGCCGAAAGACGTAAGAGTTGGAGTTATCACCGTAGCTATAGGCGGATGCCACATAGAAACTTTTATGCGTGATTCTGTTGATAACTACGTAAAGACTCGTGCTCCGCAGTGGATGAAAGGTATGTTGAAGGCTTATGGTAACAATCCATATAAGCGACTAGTTGAACTGGCTAAGAAAGCCCAGAAAGAAGGCGTTATAAAAGGCATACTTCTGCATCAGGGAGAGTCAAACACAGGAGACAGAATGTGGGGTAACAAAGTGGCATTTGTATATAATCAGCTCATTGCCGATCTAAATCTGAAGTCAGAAGATGTACCTTTACTTGCTGGAGAAGTTGTAAGAGCTGGTGGCAAAGGCCGTTGTGCGGCAATGAATCCTATTATCGACGCACTGCCAGAAACCATTCATACCGCTCATGTAATTTCTTCGGAAGGTTGCACTAGTGGTCCTGATGATTTGCATTTTGATGCAGCAGGTTATCGTGAACTTGGACGTCGCTATGCGTATAAGATGTTGTCGCTTCTGGGCTATCCAGTTCTCACACCGATAGCAATTCCTGCTGATGCTGTTGTAGCTTCAACAGCCGAACCTGGCAATGAATTCCCTAAGATAGATAGTAATCATCGTGGTTATTTCAGTCTTTATGCACCTTTAGCCAAAAATGTGAAGGTGGATGTATGCGGAAAGAAATATGATATGCAGCGTGACGAAAAAGGATTATGGACAGCTGTCACCGATCCATTGGTTGTAGGTTTCCATTATTATTTCATGTTTGTTGACGGTGTGCAGATTGTTGATCCTGCAAGTGATACATTCTTTGGATGTTGTCGTCAAGCCGGAGGTATAGAGATTCCTGAAGGTGAAGAGGGTAATTACTATCGTCCACAGCAAAACGTAGCCAAAGGACAGGTTCGCTCTTTTACCTATTATGCCGAGTCTACAAAAGAATGGAGACGAGCAATGATATATACTCCTGCTGAATATGAGAAAGGAAACAAGCGTTATCCTGTATTATATTTGCAGCATGGTATGGGAGAGGATGAAACTGGATGGAGTCATCAGGGACAGATGCAGAATATTATGGATAACCTTATCCAAAGTGGAGAGGCAGTTCCTATGATTGTAGTTATGGAAAGCGGTGATGTAAAGGCTCCTTTCAAAGGTGGACCAAATGAGGCAGGACATAGCTCTTATGGTGCTACTTTCTATAAGGCATTGCTTAATGACCTTATTCCTACTATAGATAAGACATTCCGTACAAAGAGTGATCGTGACAACCGTGCAATGGCAGGATTGTCTTGGGGCGGACATCAAACTTTCGATGTGGTGTTTACCAATCTTGACAAGTTCTCTTATGCTGGAGGATTCAGTGGTGCTATATTCGGACTTGATATGAACAAGACTTATGACGGCATCTTCTCACGTCCTCAAGAAGTTAATTCAAAATTACATTATCTGTTCCTTGGTTGTGGAAGCTTAGAGAATATGGGTACAGGCAAACTTATTGAGGATTTGCGAAATGCCGGCGTCAAGGTTGATAGTTATGTATCTCCTGGAACACTGCACGAATGGCTCACATGGCGTCGTTGTCTGAAGGAGTTTGTTCCGCATCTTTTCAAGAAATAACTTTATTTTAAAATGAACATGCTCAGAAATATCACTTTAATATTTATCTCATTATTGGCTATGCCTATAATTGCAGCAAGCCGTTTCGTTAGTTTCACTTCTGGTGATATTATGCTCAATCGCAACGACAGTGTAAATCTTTATGTTGGAAACGATGAGATGAAGGGAGTAGGAATTGCTCTTCATAATCTGGCTGGAGACATAAACAAAGTATGTGGGGCTAAGACTGTTTTTACAGATGCTGTTAAGGCTGATGTTGTAGTTGGGACAATAGG
>JAGPKZ010000056.1 GCA_018053665.1 Prevotella sp. | reverse complement strand
TGTTTAAGAGTGAAGCTTTGGATATAATAGGTTATAATTATCACATAAATAATATAAAGGATGTGCCGCATAACTTCCCTGGTAAACCTTTTATAATGACAGAGTCGGTATCGGCATTGCAGACTCGTGGAAATTATATAATGCCAAGTGATACAATTTATAAGGCACCTAAAGAATGGTGGCTTCCATATACAGATCCGTCTTTCATGTGCAGTGCATACGATAATATGCATGCATCATGGAGCAGCACACATGAGCAGACATGGGATGTAGTGAAGAATAATCCTTTTGTGAGTGGTCAGTTTATTTGGACGGGATGGGATTACATCGGAGAGCCAACTCCTTATGGTTTCCCTGCACGAAGCAGCTATTTTGGAATCATAGATCTGGCAGGTTTCCCAAAGGACATATACTACATGTATCAGAGTGAATGGACATTCAAACCTGTATTGCATCTGTTTCCTCATTGGAATTGGCTACCGGGGCAGACGATAGATATGTGGTGCTATTATAATAATGCTGACGAAGTAGAATTGTTTGTCAACAATGCCAGTCAGGGTGTGCGACATAAGCTGCCACATGAATATCATGTTATGTGGAGAGTGAAGTTTGAACCTGGTGAAGTGAGAGTTGTTGCAAAAAAGGATGGAAACATAGTGTGTGAACAGATAATACATACTGCTGGTACGCCAGACCATATACGACTTACTGCAGATCGTAGTTCAAATAGACATGGCGGATTGGTTTTTGTTACAGCAGAGATTGTAGATAAAGATGGTAATCTTTGTCCGTGGGCGGATAATCAGATATTTTTTAATGTAGATGGCGAAGCCTCTATCGCCGGTGTTGATAATGGATGTCAAACGTCAATGGAACGTTTTAAGGCAAACAACCGTAAAGCTTATTTCGGACGTTGCATGATAGTTTTAAGAACTTCTGATACTTCTGGCACAATAGAGCTTACCAGTAGAGCTATAGATTTGAAAAATGGATCTATAAAGATTAGCAATATTAGTTATTAATAGATTTAGTTTTTAGTATAGTCGTGCATACATGTGAATGTATGCACGATTTTAATAAGTAATGGCATTATTATAAAATGCCCTTGTAAAGTAGCGTATTTAATATTAAAGTTCTGACTTTGTATCACTATTCCTTAGATAATTATATAAATCAATTTCTATTTTATTGGCAGTAACGTCCCCTTTACGATTCTTACATCTTTTACGATATTCTTTTGGTGATATTCCCACATACTGTTTAAAGTACTTACCGAAAAATGTTTGCGTTGGAAAATTCAGTTTGTCAGCAATTTCTTTGATGCTGATATTGGTAAATTCCAACATTTGTTTTGAATCAATTATTACTCTACTTATAATCCATTTAAGAGCGGTAACACCCGTCTTTGATTTTATAATCTCAGAGAAATAACTATAAGATAGACATTGTTCTGCTGCATAAAAAGCAACATTCCTTTCTTGTCTATAATGCAAATCTAGTGAGACCATAAACTTTTGCATGATTTCATCATTCCTGTCTGGTGCTGACAATTCTATCGGTTGGTTTATAAGATACATGTTTAATATCTCATAAAACAAAGTACTAGCTTGTGATTTTATCAGTTCAGTGAGTACCATGCGCCTACGTTCTTCCATATCAGAAGACATCTCATGATTAATCCGTTCTTCAATAGAGGACATTAAACCTATAATATATTCATATTGTTGATCAGTCATTGTAAGTTTTGGATTATTTCTGATATACATCTGACTTCTTACATTCAGAAGATTAGAAATCAAGGGTAGTATAAAATCCAATTTTGGTTTAATGATCAGCCCTTCAAAGTCTTCGCTGACATTGTGAACTGTTAAGAACCCTGCAGGAGAATAAAAAAACATTTCTTTCTCTTTAATACAGTAATAGTTTAGCCCGGACTCAATATCTATACTACCTTTCGTGCATAGACAAATTACTAATCCAATGGATGCATCTGCTGAGACAATTTCACCAGACTTTATAAGATCTTCTGCGAAATCTGGCAGATGGTGATATTCAAATGGGAGCTGAAGAGCATTTTGGTTATTACTATCAAACATAATTATTTCTTATTTAGTGAAACATTTACTCGACAAATATACTAATTTATTGGCATTGTTTTAGAGTTTTTGTGCTACTTTTATTGCTGAGTTGGCAAATAGAACAATCTACTAATATTATCAACCTTGCTACTGAATACTAATAATACTAATTTTGTGGCGTTTTATAACAAATTTATATTTATAGAAATGAAAGTAAAAGGATTGATTGTGTTTTTGATGGTAACGATTGTATTGTCAAGTTGTTCCAACGTGAAAAAAACAAATAGCTTGAAAGCTATTGATGTAAGTGTTTTAATTGTAAGCGGTACAAATGAATCTACAACCAAGACTTATGTTGGTACAGTAGAGGAATCTTATGGCTCACAATTGAGTTTTGCTACAATGGGCACTGTTTCTCAAGTCTTTGCAGACGAAGGCAAGTTTGTTAAGAAAGGTGATGTGCTGGCAGTCCTTGATAGGCAGACATTACTTAATACATATGATATTACTAAGTCAACATTAGTACAGACACAAGATGCCTATCGTCGTATGAATTTACTATATAAAAAAGGTAGCCTACCGGAAATCAAGTTTATCGAGATACAGACCCAACTTGCTCAGGCTCAAGCATCAGAGCGTATAGCAAGAAAAAATCTTGGAGATTGTGTCTTGCGTGCACCGTTTGGTGGCTATGTTTCTCAGCGTAGTGTAGATATGGGTAATAATGTTATTCCGGGACAAAGTTGTTTTAAGCTTGTAAAGTTAGACAAGGTTAAAGTGAAAGTTTCTATTCCTGAGAAGGAAATAGCAGACATACATATTGGACAGTCTGTACATTTTAATGTTGCTGCTTTGAATAACCGTATGTTTACTGCAAATGTAAAGGAAAAGGGAGTACAGGCAAATCCATTGAGTCATACGTATGATGTAAAATTAGAAATGGCCAATAGCGATAGAGCTTTATTACCTGGTATGGTATGTAATGTTTCTATAAATAATTCGGGTAAAGATAATAGTATAGTTGTACCACAGAATGCTGTACTTGTTGATGGTGAGGGTACATATATGTGGATTGCTGATGGAAACAAAAGCATGCGCCGCAACGTGACAACAGGTGATGTTAGTAGTAATGGAATTGTAATCACTATGGGATTGAATGTCGGTGACAAAATAATTGTGAACGGACAGAACAAGGTAAGTGAAGGTTCTAAAATAAAGATTCAATGATGAAGCAATCTAAATTTGATCCCGTAGAGGGAGTTATGCGCAAGAGTAGCATAATGTTACTGATTGTGTCTGCATTCATTGTCTTTGGCATATATTCACTTATTAATATGCCTAAAAATGAATTCCCTACATTCACAGTGCGTCAAGGTGTGGTAGCTGCAGTTTATCCTGGTGCCACTTCTGCTGAAGTAGAAGAACAAGTTACTAAACCTCTAGAGAAGTTTCTTTGGGGATTTAAGGAAATAAAGAAGGCAAAGACATATTCTGAAAGTAAGGACGGAATGTGTTATGTTTTTGTTGAATTGAATGATAATGTAAATAATAAGGATGAATTTTGGAGTAAATTTAAAATCAGACTTCAACAGTTTAAGGGTGAGTTGCCTTCAGGAGTATTAGCTTTAATTGCAAATGATGACTTCGGCGATACATCTGCAAAGTTGATTACATTGGAGAGTAAAGATAAAACGTATAGGCAATTGCATGATTATATGAATGATCTACAGGATAGTTTGCGTACGATTCCTGAGGTTGCTAATATGAGAATATATGGTGAACAGCAAGAACAGATAGGTATTTACATAGATCGTGACCGTCTTTCTACATACGGTTTGAACACCGCGACTTTGCTTGCCAGTCTTAAATCGCAAGGGCTTACTATTATTAGTGGAGATGTTGACGATAAGAATACTGTGAGACCAATACATGTGGTATCCAATCTCGCCACAGAAAATGATGTAGCGCAGCAGATTGTATTTTCTGATCCTGCAGGCAACGTGATACGTTTGCGTGATATTGCGACAATAAAACGTGAATATCCTGATGCTGATTCTTATGTCAAGAATAATGGGAAGAAGTGTATTGTCTTATCTTTAGAGATGAACGAAGGCAAAAATATTGTTCAGTTTGGTGATAAGGTAACGGAAATTATGAACAAATATCAGTCTAGTTTGCCTTCTGATGTTCACATTTATACAATAACGGATCAAAGCCAAGTGGTAAATTCGTCAGTAGTAGATTTTCTTAAAGAATTGCTTATCGCTATTGTTTCTGTAATAGTTGTTATAATGCTTCTGTTGCCTATACGTGTGGCTAGTGTGGCAGCTGGCACGATCCCGATTACTATATTTATTGCTTTGGGATTATTCTATGCTTTTGGTATAGAGTTGAATACGGTAACACTGGCGGCACTGATAGTGACACTTGGTATGATCGTGGATAATAGCATTGTTATAATAGATTGCTATATAGAGAAGATTGATCAAGGGATGAGTCGATGGCATGCTGCAACTTTGTCGGCTAAAGAGTTCTTCTCATCAATATTCAGTGCTACATTGGCAATTTCCATCACTTTCTTTCCGTTGCTAATAACGATGAGAGGTATGATGTTGGATTTTGTAAAATGGTTCCCACTTGGTGTATCTATTGTTCTTGGTGTATCATTGTTAATAGCGGTATTCATGGTGCCATGGATGCAATATACATTTATAAAGAAAGGACTAAAACAAGATAATAGCAAACAAAAACATAAAACTTTCTTGGAAATTATACAGCATTATTATAATATATTAATTAATGCTTGTTTCAGACATCCGTTTATTACATTGGGCTTTGGAGTGTTTACTATTGTAATAGGAGGAGCTCTCTTTGCAAATGCTCCACAGAAATTGATGCCAAGGGCAGAACGCAACCAATTTGCAGTAGAAATATATATGCCTTCTGGTACAGCGATAGAACGGACTGCGCAAGTTGCTGATAGTTTGCAGCATCTAATGAAAAGAGACAGTCGTGTACTTAATGTCACTACATTCTATGGTAGCGGTTCTCCTCGCTTTCAGACTAGTTATGCTCCACAGATTGGTGGTACTAATTTTGCTCAGTTTATTGTCAATACTAAGGATGACGAGGATACACAGGCTTTGCTTGATAAGTTCACTCCTATGTATTCCAGCTATTTTAGTGATGCTCAGGTACGTATTAAGCAACTAGACTATTCAGATGCTATATCACCTATTGAGATTAGATTCAGTGGTAGTGATCTCTCGCAGTTGCATAAGACTGTAGATCATGCCATGGCAATTATGCGCCGTGACAGTGATTTGTTGCTGGTAAGAAGTAATTTTGAAGGAACTACCAGTGGACTGAATGTAATCATGAATAGTGATGAGTCTAATAGGTTAGGCATAAACAAGGCTATGTTGTCCATGAATCTTGCTACAAAATTTGGCAATGGAATCCCACTTACTAAAGTCTGGGAGGGCGACTATCCCGTGAATGTAATGCTTAAAGATGTAAAAACAGGAAAGCAGAATCCTGATGATTTGAGTAATGCCATGGTTAGCGGTTTGGTTCCAGGAGTGAATGTGCATCTTAGCCAGATTGCTAATGTTAAGCCGGATTGGCACGAAAGCATGATTGTGAGGCGCAATGGAGTGAGGACAATATCTGTCTTGGCCGATGTGCGTAGGGGAGTAAATCTGAATAAGATTACGGATAGAACGTTAGCATCATTAAAATCTGTATCAGATAAGGGTGTTACACTGAAAGTTGGTGGGCAACGTGCCAGCGATGATGAAAATGGGCCACAGATATATGGTGGTTTGTCTATATCCATTGTCATCATATTCTTGATATTGATTTTCCATTTCAAAGACATACGAATGTCTGTGCTTATAATGTTCTCACTTCTATTTTCTTTGTTGGGAGCTGCTATTGGTATCTATGTCATGCGTCAGGATGTGAGTTTGACAGGTATACTTGGTATGATATCGCTTATGGGAATAATTGTGAGGAATGGTATTATAATGATAGACTATGCTGAAGAACTGCGCAAGAAAAATAGAATCAGTGCTAAGCATGCAGCTATTCAGGCGGCAGAAAGACGTATGCGCCCTATCTTCCTTACTAGTGCAGCTGCATCAATGGGAGTTGTTCCGATGGTGATACAAAATTCACCTATGTGGGGACCAATGGGAGTTGTTGTTTGTTTTGGTACTATCGTGGCTATGTTCTTTATTCTCACAATGATACCTATTGGATATTGGATGATATTCCGTATAGAAGACAAAAAACGTCATTTGAAGAATGAGAAAGAGCGTGCAAAGATGATGCTGAAATTAGTAAGTGAAGAAACTGAATAGACAATAATATTTATAATAATTATGATGAAAAGACTATCAATAATAATACTATCAGTTGGTATGTTTTTGCCAATAAATGCACAAAAGATATATACATTGAAAGAGTGTAGGGATTTGGCAATGCAAAACAATATAAAGATAAGGGATGCTAGACTTGGAGTAAGTCAAGCACTGGAGACGGAAAAAAATGCATTTTCTAAATATTTACCTAATGTAACGGCTGGTGCTGTTTATTTTCACTCTAATGATTATATGGTGAAAAAAGACTTTAGTCTATCGGCAGAGGAACAAGGAAAGTTGGGGACTGTAGTTTCACAGTTGGGATTGAATTCTGCTGCATTGGCTGCATTGCCATCTTCTTACTCATTTAATATGTTGAAACATGGAACTATGGCGCAGGTTATGGCTATGGAACCGATATATGCCGGTGGACAGATTACTGCTGGAAATAAATTGGCGAAGTTGCAGACACAAGTCAAGAAATTGCAGATCAGACAATCGGAAGATGAGATAATATCATCAACAGAGACATATTATAATCAACTTCTGACTCTTTTTGGGAAGCTAAGAACTATTGAAATGGCTGATAATCAGTTAAAACGTATTCATGACGATGCTGAAAATTCTTTCAAAGCTGGCTTATCAACAAAAAAGGATATGTTGACAGTTGAATTGAAACAGAATGAATTGGTTGGAAACAGATTGAAAGTTGAAAACGGAATTAAACTGTGCAAAATGGTTCTGGCGCAATACATTGGCAAGAATGGTACCGAAATAATGATAGATACAACTTTGACAGATGACATTTTGGAGCCATCTACATATCTTGTAGACCATGTTTCTGCACTTAACAATAAAGTCGAGGCACAACTTCTTGATAAAAATGTTGAGGCTAACAAACTTCAGACCAAACTTAAAAAAGGTGCGCTGATGCCAACTTTGTCTGTTGGGGCTGTTGGATTGTATCAAAATCTGATGGGCAGTGGTCAAGCTAATGTTGTTGGACTGGCAACTCTTAGTGTCCCTATAAGTGGCTTGTGGAGTGATAACCATTTGGTGAAGCACCAGAAAATAGCAGAACAGATTGCCTGTCAGGATAGAGATGACAATCGTCAACAACTCATCATACAGATGCAAAGTTCATACAACGATTTTGATAATTCATACAAACAAATTTTAGTGGCACGCAAAAGTATCGAACAATCAACTGAAAATCTTCGTTTAAATGAAGATTATTATAAGGCTGGTACAGCAACAATGAGTGATTTGCTGGATGCTCAAACAAGTAATCAACAGTCATTAGACAAGTATACGGAAACTGTATGTAACTATCTTGATTGCAAAACTGCTTATTTTATTGCTACTGGAAGAAATTCCCAATAAGAGCGATCATCTAAACTGTGCAATCGTTTGCTCAATAATTTGCGCAAATATTGGCAAGTATAGGAACCGTGGGGGAAAAATAGCTTTATCTTTGCATCGTAATTAGAGATTTAATTAATCATTTTATAATGATAATCTATTCTCTATTAAGATAATATAAAGGTGAAAATGTTGTTTTGGGGAACGCAGTTTTAGGCTTTAAATGTTTTTATGGTTTTGAGTATTGTGTTTTGATAGATTATATTTGATTTTCCCCATAACGTAGATGGGTTTAAATGATTTTTGTTGATTTAGTGAGAAGGGACCCGTTAGCAGATAGCTAGCGGGTCTTTTATGTTATTTTTCAAATCGTATTTTCACGTATTCAAATCCAATTGAATGCAATATATTGTCAAACTGTATAGTTGCGTTTTCCTTAGCTTTTCTGATGTTGTCAGTTGCCATGCAACGGGTTTTCATCGCGTTGTGTGCTTTATTGTATAATGCATTACGGTCTTTATCAGTCCATGTTCCTGTCTCAGAAAAAGGCTTTGTTCTTGCCTCGTCAATGAAATCATTATCAAGCAATTTTATCGGTGGTAATATAGCCTTTATTGTGTCGTGGTCTACTTTTATCCAGCCTTTGTTTGTTTCATGCAGGTTTATTCCTAGTCGAAGTGTTCCGTAGTATATCCTCACTAGTTCGTCATCTCCAAAGAAGCCATGCCTAGTAGTATCTGTCAACTCTTCATCATTAACTTGTAGAAACTCCCATTCACCTATGTCTTCAATTGATTTTATCATTGTTGGCGTAAGGTCAATTTTTTTGTTCTCTTCTACACTTATGGTATTATCCTTGTTTAGCCAATATAGTCCGGCAATGACAATGATAGCAGCAATGGCTATTACTGCAAATTGCAGTAATGGATTCACCGCAACGTTGCTGATAATAGACTTTATGCTGAGTTTTGACTTATTTTTATTTCCCATGTTCTATTGTCGTTTTGTCAATGAGGTTGTTGATATTATGGTTCAAACCCTTTCTGAAACTTATTATAATATCTTTTTCGTCATATCCCATTAATTTTATTATCGGTATGATGTTATTGGCTGCGTTCATCTTAGCCCTTTCAAGAATATCAGTTTGAGGAATATCTTTTATGATTTGATCTCGTCCCTGTCTTTCATAACTTAAGAGTTCCTCATCACTAAAGTTTGAACGCGCCAAACTAACATATTTCTTAACACCCTCGTGGTCTATTCTGGAACTTGTCATTATTATTCGTGGGTCGGGTAGTGTTATTTCAATCTTGTTGCCATACTTTGTTATGTTCTTTTCAGAAAAGTTTGAGAAGTCGATATATGCTTTTACAGTTGCGTCCATAGGAATTGCAATCTTTCGCTGGCTCATAGGAATGTCAAAGCTCATGTCTGTTTTGAACAGAGAAGCCTTGATAGTTTTTTTATCCTGATGAGTTATAATCTTGTGGAATTTATATTCAGCGGTATATAGTCGTGAGCATTTTTGTATGTGCATCACCATTTCTGGTATCGTATCTATCTGTTTAGCTGTTTCATCAGTCTTGTTTCTGTTGCAAGAAGCAAGTAGTGTAATAGCCATAATAACGATTAATGTAGCTTTATGTTTCATGTTTTTAATTTTTCAATAATACAAATATAGATATTTTTTCTGATATTAGTTCTTTATTTGTCAAAATTAATAAGTTCGACATCTAAGTTTCATCTAGGTATAAAATTAATGATTATTGATTCTTATTCATTTGAATGTAACCAATCCGATAAAATGAGACAACTTATTTAACAACAAAAATAAACCAGCTCCAGCTAATGGCACACTGTTTAAGCCTAGATTTATTGGTGACGATTTGAATTTTGTATATTTAGGGTCTCTACCCAGCATCTTTTTGTGTTTTTAGCTACGAAGCTACGGCATCTTCCGCAAAGCCAATAAACATTGGGTATTAAGGAACCGTAGCTTACAGGATTTGGCTACGGTAAGCTATGGTCTAGCTACGGTAATTTGTGTTGTTAGAAGCATGAAATGTATTTCATACGTGAATTTGTCAAAGAAACGTTACTGCATCAGAGGAACTGAGGATGGGGATATTGACTCAGTAAACGAGAACAGAATTTTCAAGCTTGTTTAAATGTTCTGCCGAATTCCGCTGAATTCTTGGCAAAGATACGACAAGATTTATATTCATGCTATGAAATCAGGTTTGAGCTGTTAGCCAAAGTTTTAATTACTAGTGCTACACACTATAAATACGTGCACGCATGCACACTCTGGATTTTTCAAAAATACTAGTGTCGAAGTGTCTATCCATTGAACATCAACTTGTTAGATCTATTTTCAAGCCGAATTAAGTGTCGGTTATTCGTTGATGAAATCCAGACAAATATTTTTATCATATTGCATTACCCTTTACGATGTTCTGCATTGCGTTTTACGTTATATTGTATTGCGTTTTACGAAGCATTAGGAGGTAAAACAATGTAAAACGCAATGCGTTTCTATATAGAAATGCATGTAAAACTTGATATTTTACCGTCACATCACCGTCACTATATATCAGTCAAATTGGTCGATAACATATTGATATTCATTAAGTTGACACTTCGACACTTGTATTTTCAAAAAATCATAAGTGTGCGCGTACATGCGCGTACATTATATAGGCAGAAATAGATAACGTAGCTAAAACGTAGCTCACGAAGCTAAAATGACCTAGCTACGTATCGTTAATCCCTCTGTTTATAGGCTTTGCGAGAGATAACGTAGTTCCGTAGCTAAATAATACAAAAAACGCAGGGAAGATACTTAATGTCACTCGCTCATCTCTTATAAACAAAGGGTTTATGACATTAGTGGCATTCAATAAACCTTTTCTTGTAGATGTATCTTTAAGATTTATATATAGGATTGGGGGAGTAAAAAAAGTAGGAGAATACAAAATGTATTCTCCTACTTGATTTATTGTTTAATAAGAATATCTTTATTTAATCCAACGAGGGTCACCTGTCTTTGAAGATTTCAAATCATCGCTCTTTACAGTAAAATCATGATTTGCATAGTCTGCATAGCTAGGATTGTAACTAGTACCAGTATTGTCATAGACAGTTATACCTGTATTTGTTTTATCATCAGTCGCCTGAACAAAGTTTGGTGAGTTATAGTAGTTGTTACCACTGAAACTCGGAATGATTGTTGTTGCAAATTTACAGAATACACCAGATGAGTTACTTACGATATTGTTTGTAAAGGCTATCGTACTTCCTGTATATCTTACATAGAATACACCCTTGTTTACTGAAGCCAGACCATCAAGTGTGTTGTGGTCAACATTGATGTATGGAGATACTCCAGGGAAACTACTGGCCTTGTTATCATATCTGAAGAAGTCACGACAAGAGATAGCGTAAACGGTATTGTTTGTAACTGTCAAATTGTGGATTGCACCTGCTCTACAATCCATGAAGTCGCTTGCAGTGCTGATGTTATGAATGATGCAATTATCTATTTTCAAGTTTGTAATATCAGATGCTACATTAACATAGTAAATACCACCAGTATATCCTTTGACTTCGCAACCTTCGATAGTTAAATCGCCAAATTTGCCTGCTGTCTTATAGTCAGCAACATATTTGATCGTAACATTGTTGTTTCCGTCAAGAACAAGTTGTGTTAAGCTAAGTGCTGCACCGTCGCTGAGTTGGAAACCTCCTTGTATGATAGCCTTGTCGTAAGAGCGAACAGACTTGATAGCGATGCTCTTGTTCAGAGGCATGTTGCCGTCTATTGTGTTTATAGGATAGTTACCTGGCATCAAAGCCAATACGTCACCATCTTTTGCATTGTCAATACACGTTATAAGGTCACTGCCTGCTTTCACAAGAGTTGCGCCACCTAAATCAATAGCAGTCTTAATCTTTACTGTACCTCTTGTCTTAGTGTTATTAAACAGTTTGACGGTGTAGCTTGTCTCTGGAGCAAGTCCACTGATAGTAGCCTTTCCTGCAGCAATCTCATCTGCTGTTACAGTGTGTGAGATTACATTTGATGCGAAAGAACCATCAGCCGTAGCCACGATAGAAGTAGCTGTTTGTCCAGTTGGCCATTTCAAAGTTACTGTAGTTGCAGTGATATCTGTTTCTTCATTTACAGGGCTGAGTATGTTTTCGGCTTCTGTTTCGGCATAAGCTGTACTCCATTTAGAGTCTTTTGAAGCATCATCCTTTGTGATGGCTTTTACTCTGAATGAATAATTAGTTTCACCTTCCAGAGCGTTTACTGTGTAAGGAATGTCGCTAGCTTGAACGCCAGAAATTGTTTTAACAGGAGTCCCTGCAAAAGTAAGACTGTCATCTTGGAATACTTCTATGGTATAGCTGTCTGCATTAGACTTGTTCCAAGTAAGTTTTATGTTTGTCTTGTTGACGACCTTTGCGGTCAATTCAACCGGAGCGTAGTTTCGGTCGAGAATCAAACTTGTTATCTCGTCCATTTGATCACTGCAAGAACTCACTGAAACGATTGCCGCAAGTCCAAGCAGGTATTTTGATATATTATTAATAATCTTCATAATCTTAGGAATTTTATATATTAAAATCCGAGCCATGTATTGTTTAGCTTACCATTACTGTTGTCTATGAAAGTCTGCCAGATAGGCCAGATAGCATGTGTACTTGGTTTGCCGATATACAGACCTTCAATAAGGTCGTCTTCAATTTTCATAACACCAGTTTTAGAATCGGGATCAAGCCATGAAGTCTTTTCATATCCATTTAAGCTAACGAGGTTATTACCTTGATCATCTGTCTCACCATGTTTCAAGCCATAGATAATAAGAGTCTCGCCATCGTCGGCAGTCTTTGTATATACACTTCCTGGTAAGTCAGCGTAAGCTCCTGTGCGAGTTCTTAGTTCTTTCATCTTTGCTTTTGCTTCAGCAAGTTTGTCATCGATAAGATTCCAGCGTATGAGGTCAGCTTTTCTAAGTTGCTCACCAGCGAATTCAAGTCCGCGCTGTTCAACGATACCGTTGAAGAAAGCGTCTTTGTTTGCTGTGTATTTATTCTTTAGAGCAGCTACTTTCTCAGCAGGCAATGCACGAGTCAACACTGGTTCCATATATCCCCAGGCATCGCTAGGACCACTGATTTGGTTGATTGCTTCGGCTGCCATCAGATAAACATCAGCCAAACGCATATACTGGAAGTTTAAACCGTCATCATTTGTTGATGTTACGATGCGATTCATCCATTCATAGCGAAGTTTACCGAAACACCATTTGTTTACTTTGCGAAGTTGCTGCTTTGCTTTTGATTCGTTGCTCCAGTCGTATGGTACACAAGTGATGTCACGACGAACATCCTCATTGTCATAATCATAATACAAATAAGGTAGAGGACCGTTTACACCACCCTGTGCCTGCTTTGTGTACTGGTCTTTGGCATTGTGTTTAACACCCCATGTGTATAGTACGCGACCACGACCGTCAGAGAATGGAATTTCCCAGAGGCTTTCGTTACCTGCATCAGTTTTGTCCTTGCAAAGACTTGTGAAGTTTGATTTAAAATCACCCAACTTGTTTTTTCCGCTGTTGAT
>JAGPKZ010000055.1 GCA_018053665.1 Prevotella sp. | reverse complement strand
CAGACTTATCCACAGATGCACAAGCTGCCAATATTAGTCTTCCAACAGGTGATGCTGATGGTTATTACAAAGTAGACATTAGTTTATCTACAAAGAAAATGACCTTTACTCCGATAACCGTAATCGGCCTTGTTGGTGATGCGACACCTAATGGTTGGCCTTCAGACGCTAATCCTAAAGGAGATGCTGTTATGACCTACAACGTAGCTGATCGTGCTTGGGAAATTAGTGGTGTAACATTAAAGTCTGGTGAATTGAAGTTCCGTGCTAATTACGCATGGGATATAAACTGGGGTGGAACAACAGACAACCTTACACAAAGCGGTGCTAACATTAAGATTACTGAAGATGGTACTTATGACATCAAACTTTATGCATGGGCTGACGGATTTGCTAAATATGAGATTACAAAGAAGTAATTAATATCACATCTATCTATAATTTAAAAGACGTTGTTTCAAATGGAGCAACGTCTTTTTCTATTTAATACCACAAGTAAAAGATAATTGACATATAAAAGAATTATATATTCATTGAGTTAAATATTTGTAGAAGTTACGCCGTTAAAAAAGTTTATAAGATTCAATACGTTTTATTAAATGACGGAAAAACTGATTAACTTTATACTCAAGTATGGAAATGAAACAAAGAATGTTGAGTCTCATTAATGAGATGAACAAGAATATATACGAGAAGGATTCTGAAATAAGTCTATCTCTTCTCGCAGCTATAGCGGGTGAGAGTATTATCCTTCTCGGTCCTCCGGGAGTAGCAAAGAGCATGGTGGCGCGCAGACTAAAAAGTGCGTTCCGCAATGCACGATCATTTGAATACCTCATGTCAAGATTTTCAACACCAGATGAGATATTTGGTCCGGTGTCTATTTCACGACTGAAGAATAGCGATATATATGAGCGAGCTACAGAAGGATACTTGCCAAGTTCAGACGTTGTGTTTCTTGATGAAATATGGAAGGCTGGACCTGCTATACAGAACTCATTGCTTACCGTTATCAATGAGAAACTTTTCAGAAACGGAAGAAACGAAATCAAACTACCCCTGAAACTTCTTGTAGCAGCGAGCAATGAATTACCTGCACGCGGTGAAGGACTAGAGGCTTTATGGGATAGATTCATCATTAGAATTGAAAGTTGTGCTATAAGAGACGAAGAGAACTTTACTTTAATGATGATGGGTGGTGATGATAGTGAAGACTTTGCTGACAATGCAATAAAGATTTCTAATGAAGAATATGCTAAATGGTCGAATGATATTGAACAAGTGGAAATAAGCAACCAGGCCATGGACTGCATAAAGGACATTAGAAAAGCATTGAGAACCGTAGAGGTGGACGGAGCTGAAGAACGACGAGACATATACATTAGCGACAGAAGATGGAAAAAAATAGCACGACTTGTGCGCACATCTGCTTTTATGCATGAAAGAACGTCTGTTGATACTTGCGATCTACTGCCGATGTATCATTGTCTTTGGCAGGAACCTGACGAGCGTGACGCTGTGAGGAGAATCGTAATCAGGGCTATATTTGCAACATGCGCATTGAAATTTGCCAAACTAAAACAGAATCTTGAAGATGATATAAGAAACTGTAGTTTGCAGCAAAGAGCAGGGAAAAGTACTGCAAGACAGCGACAGAGAGATGCTGACAAGAAAACTTACAGCGACTATTATTACAGACTTGTCAACCATGATACTGGCCATTCATTTATTGTATTGGCTGACTTCAGACAACTACCAGAAATAGGTGAAGACGGTGAGGAAGGATTAATGTTCCAAGATCCAAGAAACGAGAAAATTACCGTAATAAAGATTTATGACGGCAGTAAGATTCCATTGGGCAGCCGCCCTATAAGTTTGGCACGTGACAACAACAACGTGTACATAGACGGTCTGAGGTTTGAGATTGAAAAAGACAAAGCTGGTGATGAGAAGACTGCGCCAATGGCAGCAAATGCAACGGAATGCAGAGACTACTCTTTAGAGATAGACTCACTTGCTGACAGTCTTAATGACACACAGAAAAGACTTGAAGATAATATGTTTATCAACGATGACGACAGACGCGAAATGAAACTGTATCTTGCCGACTTCTACAAGGAAATAGCCTTCACACGACAGGATATTGAGAAAATAACATATTAACAAATGAACTCCCTATACCTGAAACTTCTAAATGATTTCTGTCATTCCGGGAATGTACCTTCTGCGCCTTCTGATGCAATTGAGGGCAAGCCATGGATTATAAAGAAAGATCCTTTAATGGATTTTCTTCTAAAACTGATGGGCGAAGGTAAATACAAAAAGATGATACTGACGAGCAGACTTAGTGCAAAGATATTCTATTCTGCCGTTGGAAAGTTCATTGCCGAATGCACCCATTATGAGGATTTTCAAAACCAACGGGCATGGACCGAGCGCAATAATATGACTAAGGTACTGAAATGGTCGGAAGCAAAAAGAAAAGATGTAAAGGCAATACAAAACCTTGTTGGCGACATTTCAGCAAAGCATTCTGGATTTGGCTTTGACAAGGATTTCATGCTTCACATACTTTCAGGTGACGGATGTATGGAAAACGCAAATTGGGAAAAGTTGGTTAACGAATGGCAGCGCACACTTGACAGACATATAGAAAGCGAAAGCAAAGAACATATCTTAAAGCGGAAAGACGACTTCCAAAACGGACTGGACATAGTGATGAGGCAGGTGGGCAGCTACATGCAATCTCACAATATAATTGAACAGCAGGCTATTCAGGCTTGGGACATGATGGACGGACAGTGGGCTGAGACTGAATTTGAAAGGCGACTTAACATTGTGAAGGTGCAGGACAAATACCCAGAGATAAAGAAAATTGCTTCCTGTATGGGACGTACAGCTGATTCCAACGGCCGTGACAGACTGACAATTTCATCAGGAACGGCTATGAAAATGGAACATTCAAGCGGAAGCGATATTGAGGGAATAACAGTGGGTAATGATCTGAACTCTCTGTTGCCGCTTGAACTTGCTCAATATTGTGACGACGCAATGGGTGACATGTTTATTTACAAGTTTCTTACAAAAAGACTACAGACATTCAGATACAAGAGCGAAATGAGTAAACCTTCACGTAAACTTGGTTTTACTCACGCAAATAGACGCGGCCCTATTATCGTATGCCTTGACACGTCGGCAAGTATGTATGGAACTCCCCAACGTATAACAGCATCATTGTTGGCATTGATTGAAGATACAGCCGAAGAATTGAGGCGCGATTGTTTTCTTATTGATTTCAGTGTTTCCATAAGACCAATTGATCTTATGGCACGAAGACAACGAAAGCGTATGATGAACCTTGGATTCAATGAAGCAGACGAAGATAATTTTGCAAAAGGTCACGTACCATTTATCGGTGGAGGAACGAGCGCGAAAAAGTTACTTGACGCCACATTCAATCTGCTTGATGATGAGCAGAACCATTATGTAAATGCAGATATCCTGTTAGTCAGCGACTTTCTTATTCCAATGGCAGGGAATGATTACATTGCAAAGTTAAAGAATTACCGTAACACTGGTACAAAACTATACGGACTAAGTATAAAATCTGCAGATGACAAGGAACTTAACCTATGGGAAACGATGTTTGACAAGATATATGAAATCAGGTATAGACAATTAAGAAAATATTAAAAAAGCGGGATATAATCTCACGATCACATCCCGCAGCAAACTTAAACAACCAATAAAGAAATAGATTGGTGTTTTATCTGATGAAGAGTAGTTCCCTATATTTTGGAAGAGTCCAAAGTTCATCGGCAACTACAAGTTCCAACTTATCTATTTCATAACGAATTTCTTCCATTTTAGGTTCCACTGTGTCGTGGTATGCGATAGCTTTATCGTACTCGCTCTCAATCTTATTGGCTACCTTTCTTGAATTAACCAATTCCTCAACACCAGCCTCAATCTTCTTAGTACGAACAGCAATCTCTTCAATAATCTTAATGTTGCGTGAAGAAAGAGATGTAGCCTTTTCCTTACCAAAAATGTCAATCATGTTTTCAACATTCTTTGCAAGCTGGCTCTGATAATGAGTGGCTACAGGGATGATGTGATTCATACTAAGGTCGCCCATTACGCGAGCCTCTATCTGAATCTTCTTAGTATAAGTCTCCCATTTAACCTCATTGCGGGCTTCTAATTCATTCTTCTGCATCACGTTCATGTCCTCAAACATCTTAATGCTGTCTTTGTCAAGATAACGCTCGAAGATTACGGGGCAAGACTTTTCGCAGTCCAATCCACGCTTTGCAGCTTCTACTAACCACTCGTCACTATATCCGTTTCCATCGAAATGGATAGGCTTTGAAGCAACTATGTCTTCACGAACTACGTCGATGATAGCAGCAATCTTGTCTTCGCCCTTAGCGATAAGTGCATCTACACGCTTCTTGAAATCAGTTAAAGCTTCTGCTACAGCAGTGTTGAGTACGATCATTGCGCTGGCACAGTTTGCTTCACTACCAACAGCACGGAACTCAAAACGGTTACCAGTGAAGGCAAATGGTGATGTACGGTTACGATCGGTATTATCAATAATTATCTCTGGAATCTCTGGAATATCGAGTTTAACGCCCTTCTTACCGGCAACATCAAACAAATCTTTCTTGTCTGACTTTTCAATATGCTCAAGTAAATCACTTAACTGCTTGCCCAAGAAACTTGAGATGATAGCTGGAGGTGCCTCGTTAGCTCCAAGACGATGAGCATTGGTAGCGCTCATTATACTTGCCTTGAGAAGTCCGTTGTGACGATAAACGCCCACTAATGTCTCAACAATGAATACAACAAATCTTAAGTTGTCAATAGGAGTTTTACCAGGGCCATGAAGAAGTACGCCTGTATCTGTGCTAAGACTCCAGTTGTTGTGCTTACCACTACCGTTAATTCCGGCAAAAGGTTTTTCGTGCAACAACACACGGAATCCATGCTTGTGAGCGATTTTCTTCATGAGGCTCATCAACAACATGTTATGGTCTACAGCAAGGTTAGTTTCTTCGAAGATTGGAGCGAGTTCAAACTGATTTGGAGCAACTTCATTGTGGCGTGTCTTGCAAGGTATACTGAGTTCAAGAGCTTGTATTTCAAGGTCTTTCATGAAATTCTGTACACGCTCAGGGATAGTTCCGAAATAATGGTCGTCCATTTGCTGATTCTTTGCAGAATCATGTCCCATAAGGGTTCTACCGGTCAACATAAGATCAGGACGAGCTGCATATAAGTTCTCGTCTACAAGAAAATATTCCTGTTCCCATCCAAGGTTACTTGTAACCTTCTTTACTTCTGGGTCGAAATAGTGACAAACCTCTGATGCAGCAGTACTTACAGCACGTAAAGCACGGAGTAAAGGAGCCTTGTAGTCGAGAGCCTCACCTGTGTATGATATAAATATAGTAGGTATACAAAGTGTGTCGTCAATAATAAACACTGGTGATGTAGGATCCCATGCACTATAGCCACGAGCTTCGAAAGTATTTCTGATTCCGCCAGAAGGGAATGAAGAAGCATCAGGTTCCTGCTGAGCAAGAAGTTTTCCAGAGAACTTTTCAATCATTCCGCCCTTACCATCATGCTCTATAAAGGCATCGTGCTTTTCGGCAGTACCTTCTGTAAGAGGCTGGAACCAGTGAGTGTAGTGAGTGACTCCATTTTCGTCAGCCCACTGCTTCATGCCCTTAGCAACCTCATTGGCAATGGAACGATCAAGGCGTGCGCCGTTGTCGATAACATCTACAAGCTTAGCATAAATGTCAGCAGGTAGATATTTATACATTTTCTGACGATTGAAAACCTTCTTTCCGAAAAACTCAGATGGTCGTTCGGCAGGTGTTGCCACTTCGAGTGGCTTCTTACGTGAAGCTTCAGCTACGGCTTCGAATCTTAGATTTGTCATACTTGTATATATAAATTCAGTGTTTGTGTGATTTTATATTTCTTTATTTTAGTGTCCATTCAGCTATACGCTTCATAGCCTCCCTGCAGTCTTCACGATCACCGAATGCCGTGAGACGAATGTAACCTTCACCGCTTGGTCCGAAACCAACACCAGGAGTGCAGACTACGCTTGCTCCATAAAGTAACTGTTCAAAGAATTTCCAACTATCTATACCGTCTGGAGTCTTTACCCAAATATAAGGAGCATCCACGCCTC
Source organism: Prevotella sp. (assembly GCA_018053665.1). Taxonomy (GTDB): domain Bacteria; phylum Bacteroidota; class Bacteroidia; order Bacteroidales; family Bacteroidaceae; genus Prevotella. Next base: position 7,407 of record JAGPKZ010000055.1, on the reverse strand, counting down.
CAAAGACTTTGTATCCTAGTCGCGTGAGACTATCGCGCATGATGTCGGCATTCTCCATATAATAGTTTATAATCTCTTTAACCTGTTTGCGACCTTCTGGAGTATAGATAGCCTCGGCAGCTCTCTGACTAATGTAACTTGTTCCATTGAATTTCGTACATTGGCGACGATCCCAAATTTGGTTAAGACTAACACGCTCAGCTCCTTCAAGAGCAGAAGCTGTGAGTTCTTTAGGTACGATAGTGTATCCACATCTTATTCCTGTGAATCCGGCAGTCTTTGAATAGCTATGGAATTCCACAGCCACTTTTCTAGCTCCCCGTATCTCATAAATAGAATGAGGAACAGACTCATCACGGATGTAAGCCTGATAGGCTGCATCGTAAAGGATTATAGAATCATTATGTATTGCATAATTAACCCATTTACGAAGTTCCTCTTTCGAGAGGACTGTTCCTGTAGGATTGTTAGGATAGCAAAGATAGATCATGTCTACTCGGTGATCGGGAATCTGTGGTATGAAGTTATTGTCCGCAGTACAAGGAATGTATGTGACATTGCTCCAATGGCCATTCTCGAAGACTCCAGCACGTCCAATCATAACGTTTGAATCTATGTATACAGGGTAAACAGGGTCGGTGACACCTATACTATTGTCCCAACGTAATATTTCTTGAAAGTTTCCAGTATCACTCTTGGCTCCATCGTTTACGAATATCTCGTTCATATCAAGATGAATTCCTCTTGGGAGAAAATCATTTTTGATAATTGCTTCACGCAAGAAATCGTAACCTTTTTCAGGACCGTATCCTCTAAAGCTAGCCTTCTTAGCCATCTCATCAGTGGCCTTATGCATAGCTTCAATTACAGCTGGGCAAAGTGGCTGGGTGACATCACCTATACCGAGGCTTATAACCTTCTGCTTAGGATGTGACACCTTATAGGCATTTACCTTCTTTGCAATATCTGCAAACAGATAATTGCCTGGCAGCTTCAAAAAATGTTCGTTTATTAATGCCATATTTTTTATTGTGTTGTTAAGTTTGTTACCTTCGTTATGGAATTTGAATTTCACCTTCAAAAACAAATTCTGCCGGACCAGTCATATATATATGTCCGTCATTCTCATTCCATTCTATATTCAAAGTTCCTCCATCCATTATAATATCAACCTTGCGGTCTGTCAATCCAGAAATAATGGCTGCTGTAGCTGTTGCGCAAGCACCGGTTCCACAAGCCATTGTGATACCACTACCACGTTCCCAGACTCTCGTTCTAAGTTTATCCTTGCCCACCAGTTGTGCAAATTCAATATTGCACCTCTGGGGGAAGGCATCCTCTCTCTCTAAGACCTTACCGTATTCAGCTATATCAATATCATTGATATTATCAACAAATATCACATAATGTGGATTTCCCATAGAAACGAAAACACCTTCTTTTGCGCCATGTATTGACGAAAGAGAAGGGTGCTTACCTGTAAACTGCTCTGGCATATCTGTAATAGGCTCAAGCATATCTACAGTTACGCTCCCAACCTTGTTTTCATCATTCAGATGCAGGTTAAGAACTTTCACTCCTGAAAGTGTTTCTAATTTAATTCTCGTATTTTGGGTAAAACCTTTTTCATATAGATACTTTCCAATACATCTGCTAGCGTTACCGCACATCAAAGCTTCAGAACCATCAGCATTATATATATGCATTGAAAAGTCTGCTACACTACTATCTGACGGTCGACCTATAAGTACTAAACCGTCACTACCAATGCCAAAATGAAATTTGCTCCATTCAACAGAAGCCTTGCCAGGATTAGGTATCATATCAATAAGAGTATTGACATATATATAATCATTTCCTGCTCCATGCATTTTGGTAAAATGAATAGTGTTTGCCATTTTGTTACTTAATTATTTCTAAAACTTACTTTTTGTTTTATTCTGTTTACAAATTTAATGCATTTTGACAAGATAAACAAACTTTTAATATCAAAATAATGTTGTTTTTTAATAAAAGTTATAATTTGAAAGTATTTATATTCATTTTTCTTTCGAATTGTAACCATGCGCATACCATTTGATTAATAATATGATTATCTTCAAATATTTATTTCATTTTGCAATAATATTTAATGTTTTAGTTGCACTTTGTCTTAAATTTGCAATTGATGTTTACAGAATGACACAATAAGGTATTAGTTTATATATATATACATTAATTTAAATTTGAGGATTATGAAGAAGATTGAAGCTATTATCCGCAAGACTAAATTTGAAGACGTTAAAGAAGCTTTACTTGAAGCCGACATTGAATGGTTTTCTTATTATGATGTAAGGGGCGTAGGAAAGATGAGGCAAACGCATATTTATCGAGGGGTGGTATATAACACGAGTAGCATTGAGCGCATATTATTGAATATCGTCGTCAGAGAGAAAAATTTAGAACGTACTATCGAGGCAATCAGAAAAGCTTCATGGACAGGAGAGATTGGAGATGGGCGTATATTTATTATTCCTGTTGACGACACCGTGAGAATACGCACAGGAGAGCGTGGCGATATTGCCTTATATAATGCAGAGAACGAAAAGTAAGAGAGAAAACGCATGGTCTTCATGTCAACGAATGCATAAGAGATTGGATTGACATATATGAGTATAAACAAAGTTGATATAATTTAAAACAATATTTAATATGATAAAGAATGTATTATTTGCAACGGCTATAGCAATGGTAGCCTTTGCTTCACCTGCAAAAGCACAGGATAATGTTAGCGGAACTGTAAGTGCCGACGTTGTTAACCAATATATATGGCGTGGTCAAGATTTGGGAGACGTTTCTTTGCAGCCAACATTGGGCTTAAGTTACAAAGGTTTGTCGCTTACAGGTTGGGGAAACGTAGGATTGAGTGACAAGGACGACACCAAGGAGTTTGACATAACCGCAGCATATACTATAGGGATGTTCCATGCAGGAATCACAGATTATTGGTTTAACACTCCTATTGATAAGTATTTCAGTTATGCTGCTCATAACACATCACATGTTTTTGAGGGGAATATAGGTTATGATTTTGGAAAGTTCTCACTCAACGCTTATACCAATTTTGCAGGCAACGACGGATTAAACAAAGACGGCAAACGAGCATATTCATCTTATTTGGAAGCAAATGTTCCTTTTGCTTTGGGCGGATATAAATGGAATGCTACAATCGGCGCCGTACCCTATGCTACAAGTTTTTACGCCAAAGCAAATGGCTTTGCTGTCACCAATGTATCATTAAGGGCAACAAAAGACATTCGTGTGAGTGATAGTTTCAGCATCCCTATATTCGCAGGGATAACAGCCAATCCTAGTACCGAAAAAGCCTATCTCATTTTTGGATTTACATTACGACCTTAGATTTCCACATAAATGCAAATCCCCCGTCCTTTTTGTTAGGGACGAGGGATTTTTTTGTGTGTATTAATAGTATAACTTAAGCGTTATTTCTTTTCATTATGCTTATTTAGATTCAGCAGTCTTTTATATTCTTGCTTGGTTATACGCATAAAACTTCCGTGCTGTGGTCCCGTTACACCATTTATGTCAACAGGATCATGAAAATTACGCATATTCTTGTCAGCCTTACAAATACGATAACGATGTGGACGGCTACTGTATTCAACATAAGCCACGCGCCACTCATCGCTTCCGATAGGTTGGAATGCACTACTGCCTTCTGTTTTTTTGTTACCTTCAAAGTTTACATAGTCATCTTCTATCGGTTCACTCCAACCTGATGCCAACTTGCTTGAAGTAGCTGTGTATATACCTGGTTTCCCACCTTCTTTCTTAATCAGCATGTGATATTTCCCGTCTGATGGCAAATAGTTAATGTCTGCATCAATGGTTGCATATCCCCAGTCAAAAAGCAATTTAGGAGTGGTGAGCTTTGTGAAAGTTTTATCAGCATAGCTGTAATACATTCTATCATATCCCTCTTCTGGTCTGTTCAGCATAGAGTAATAAATCATATATCCACCTTTATCACCATTATCCCACGTATAGTTAGGATCCCAGAATATCTGCGGAGCCCATACACGGTTTATAGTAGACCAATCATGATAAGTGCTTTTAGCGGTTGCTGAATCACAAAATATTTGTTGTCCTTTTCTGTAGTCAAATGTAACACTGGTCCAATGAATAAGATCATCGCTCTTTAAGAGGTCAATACCGTAGTTATCCCATTTATGGCTATTGGCTACACACATATCAGTAGTTACCATGATATACGACTTTCCGTTAGATGCACGTGTAATATATGCATCACGTGTACCGCCTTCTATACGTGCAAGTTGCTTTGAGTCGAAAATAGGTTTTCCCTCCATTATATCCTGATAGTTTACACCATCGCGACTTACAGCAAATGCTGTCCATTCTCCTAAGTCACTCATGTGACAATACAGATAACCATAATTACCCTTTACCTTGTTTTGTGCTGTTATCATTGTTGCACTGCATAACAGCAGTAATGATAGCAGTAGTTTTTTAGAACTCATAGATTTTATTGTTTTTATTTATTGATAGATTTTTATCATGAATTTATCTCGACAGGCATAATAAATTTATTATGTCGAATACTATTATGTATTGCAAAGATACTTTATTTCCTGATATTGACAAACTGTTGCACTACCTTTTTTGTTATTAAATACTAAATCTGAAAATAACATACATAATTTTCTATCACTATGCTATAAAAAGACAAAGGTGCGATATCAAAATGACATCGCACCTTTTGCCGGATTTGTATTTATGGCATACTTCCTTTTTACATTCCTACGCCTTGACCTACACCGCCAACGCTTATTCCGGTAGATTGCTTTTCCTTTTCACCAAAATCATTAGTGATATTGCTCTTGTGTTGTCCGTATTGCTTATTGCTGTTACCAAACTTCCAAGATGCTGTGAATGAAATCATATGGAGAGGAACTGAGAATTGACTTCTATTTATAAAGTTTGTTCCTGCACTGTATGAAGTAACCTTTAGTTTGCTGCTCATAGGGTTCACATATTGTACACTTAGTGTAAGTCTGTCTTTAAACAGTTGCTTTGTCAACGAAGTGTTTAGGAACTTCATTCCACCACTGTAACCCTGAATATTGTAGTCACGTGTCTTAGCATATAAACCTAGACTCCATTTGATATTAAGTGGCAAAACCTGTTCCAGACTGGCATAAATGCTGCTCTGCCATCCACTGTTGCTACAATTCAGTTCCTTTGAGCGCATATCTCCATAATCTACTGAACCGTTCATCATCAGACTTGACGTTTTGCTTATTGTCCAACGGGCGAACATATTAAAGTTTGTCCATCTGTTCTTAGTGTTGTTTCTGCGTGTTGTGTTAAGCACATTGTCTTTGCCTAAGTCAGAACCAATAAAAGAGTATTCAGCTATCTGGTTGTTACAAATTTTCTGTCCCAGAGTCATGTTCATCATGAATTTAGAACTATACATGTTGTAAACCAAACTTATATAATGTGATTTCTCTACGTCTAGATCTGGATTACCGTATGATACATAGGTAGGATCAGAACGATCTCTGTATGGATTAAGATAAGAAATACCAGGGCGAAGTATGTGCAATGAATAATTTACACCAAGATTACTCATCGAAGTCATTGCGTAACTTAAAGTAAATGAAGGTACAAGACATCCATAATCTTTCTTGAAGTTCTTATCTGTCTGTTCTGGATATTTAATACTTTCCCAGGTATGCTCATATCGCAATCCTGCTTTCGTACTGAATTTTCCCATCGTTGCAACATATTCTGCGTATCCAGCAAGAATAGACTGATCGTTGTTATATTTCACACTGTTATCAGCATTCAACACTTGCTCGTCACCCTTAAAGTTATAATATTTTGAATCAGAATTGTTATGACGATAGATGTATTTTAAACCAGTATTAAGAGTGGTATTCTTTGACAAGGCATTCACGAGGTCCACCTGTACAGTATGTGTACGTCCGTTTGTCTCCAAATCAGAATACATATCCAAATTATCTTGTTTTGGTTCGTATTGATTACGTGAACTTTTGTCCTTTGAAGGCGAGTTACTGAAAAGGTAGCTCAAAGTGATCGAAGATTTGTGCTCACTGTCAAAGAATCGCTGATAGTCAATGTTTCCATTAAATCCAACGCTTGATTGTCTTGAGCTCATGTGGTTGCTGAAAGAAGTTCCTGCACCATACATTCCGCCTTCCGTAGTAGTGGTTGGAGTACCATTCAACTTGGCTTCATAAGATGTAAGTCCTATTCCGGCATTGATGGTGCTTAGTGAGTCTATTTCATATCCTAAGTTTAGATTACCCATTTCAAAAGGCACTTTTTGGTCAGTAGTCTGATGATATTTCATCACAGAGTTTTGACCGTTGATAATCTTTGTCTGATCTAAGTCAACGCTAATACCTTTCATATTCTGATAACCTACGGTCGCATTTGCACTATATGTGAGTTTACCTTGCTGACCGCCGATATAAGCAGCCACACGATCACTCTTATTACCAACAGTTGCACTCACGTTTCCGCTGTATCCATCAACGTTTTGCTTTTGACCAGCATCATGATTAAACTTAATATTCAATATTCCCGCAGTACCTTCTGCATCATATTTCGCTCCTGGATTAGTCACCACCTCTACATTTTTAACCATTGAGGCAGGTATCGACTTAAATATTTGTGAAGCATTTGCCTGGAACATCGGATTTTCCTTGCCGTCTACAAGAATCTTGAAAGATTTGGAGCCATTCACGGTTATGTTATCCTGTCCGTCAACTGTTACCATAGGAACCTTACGCATCATATCTAACAATGTCATGCTTTTAGAGTCTACATCTTCCTGCACATTGTAAGTCATCTTGTCTGTCTCCATTTTAACGACAGGCTTCTGAGCTACAATCTCTACGCCCTTTAATGCTTTTGAGTCTTCAGAGGTATATACATTACCAAAATCAACAGTTGGTTCACCGTTAATAGTTAGTTCACGTTTCACAATTTTCTTACCTACTGAGTTAAACGTGATAAGATACTTTCCTTTGCCGTCTATCACCTGCTTAATTTTTCCGTCACCATCAGTTAGTGACATAGCTATAGGTGTTTGCAAATTTCCGTTCTTATACACTCTGATAGTGGCATAAGGTTCTGTGGTATTCTCTATTGAATCCTTCAACATACCACTAATTGTAGTCTTTTGTGCCATGATACTTCCGCTAAAAAGCAGACCGGCAGTGACTAGCAAAAATAACTTTTTCATCTCTATTTTATTAGTTTCATTTATTTAGACGCAATAACTATAAAAAAGTTGCAGTTATATAAGAAAATTCTTATTTTTATTTTGTTCTTACCTCTACATACCTTATCTTTGCA
>JAGPKZ010000054.1 GCA_018053665.1 Prevotella sp. | reverse complement strand
TACTTTGCGCACCGTCTATCATTACAGGAATATCATGTTCATGCGCAATGCGAATAATATCTTTTACTGGATTGATAGTTCCAAGAACATTACTTACATGACTTACACTTACGATTTTAGTACGTGATGTTATCATTTTGCCGAATTCATCGACATCCAGCTTGCCAAAATCATCAATAGGGATAACCTTCAGTACAACACCTTTTTTGCGTGCCTGTAACTGCCAAGGTACTATATTTGAATGATGTTCAACGGCTGAGACGATAACCTCGTCACCCTCTTTCATAAACTCATCAGAGAATGAAGAAGCTACAAGATTAAGTCCTTCCGTAGTTCCACGAGTAAAGACAATCTCTGTCGTAGACTTAGCATTGATAAACTTTCTTACCGTTTCACGAGCTCCCTCATGCAATTCCGTAGCCTGCTGACTCAACCAATGGACACCACGATGAACATTGGCATTCACATTCAGATATTCATCACGCATGGCATCAAGAACACATAATGGTTTCTGAGTCGTTGCGGCATTGTCTAAATACACCAACGGCTTACCATAAATTTTTCTTGATAATATAGGGAAATCTTTACGAATCTTGTTTATATCATACATAATCATTACAAATTAACCATCATCACTAAAATGAAATTACTTGCAGAGTTTACAACCCTCACATTTATTGAGCTCACCACGGAAGCGTTTCTCTACAAGATGATGCAGACGATCACGTAATGGTTCAAGTTCCATTTTATCGATGACTTCGTTGATAAATGCAAATTCAAGGAGCAGTTTAGCTTCCTTTTCGCCGATACCACGCTGTTGCATATAGAACATTGCAGCATCATTAAGCTGACCAACAGTTGAGCCATGTGCACATTTCACGTCATCGGCATATATCTCAAGCATTGGCTGCGTGTACATCCTAGCCTTCTTTGTGGCACAAAGGTTTCTATTGGTTTCCTGACTTATAGTCTTCTGCGCTCCATGACGTACAAGGACTCTTCCGGCAAAAGCACCAGTAGCCTCATCGTCAAGAACATATTTATATAGTTCATTGCTTGTGCAATGACCCACTTTATGGTCAATAAAAGTATTATTGTCTACATGTTGATTCTTGTCGGCTATAACACAACCATTGCAGTGACATTCTGCGCCCTCACCTTCAAACACTAAATCAAGGCGATTGCGTGTCACGCCGTTATGCAAAGTGATAACATTGTGATTTACACTACTGTTAGCCTGCTGCTGAATATACACATTGCTTACACGCGTATTCTTAAGATGTGTCTCCTCAAGGCAATTCAGTTCCAAGTTAGCATTTTCTCCAACATACGCCTCAATGACCTGAGTTGAAAGGAAATTACGATCATCGGCAGAGTGATCGCAAAACAAGAACTTTGCCTCTGCACCTTCTTCAAGAAGAATAAGTACACGACGATTAACCATCAGGTCAACGTCAGAGCGAAGGATATTAATCACTTGTATAGCACGGTCAACTTTTACGTTTTTCGGAACATATACAAGCAGTCCATCCTGTACCAACATTGTATTAAGAGCAGTAATTGCATCTTCATCCGTAGAGGCAATTTTCGAATAATATCTAGCGATAAAATCGGGCTTTTTTGCAGCAACTCTACTTAACGAATCAACTATCACGCCCTCTGGAAGATGTGCCTGAGGAAGAGCTTTCAAGTAGAAACTATCGTTGACAACGAAATATAATGATGTACTGAGATTAGGCACATCACACTTAAAAGCATCATAAGGGTTTACAGGAATATCCAATCGGTTAATATTCAAGCCATAGTTAGGCTCAAACAACTTAGCCATATCGGTATATTTATAACGCTCAACCTTGCGAGTTGGAAATCCCAACTTCTTGAAATCTTCAAAAGCCTTATCACGCACTTTATTCATGATATCGGCGGAATGACTCTTAATCGTGGCTGATGTACTTTTATACAACTCCACGTACTGAGTCTCTGCTTTAGGTTGTGAAGAGCCTAAAGGCTTTTGAGCCTTATTCTTGTTAATATCTTCTTGCATAATAAAAATCCAAATAAAAAGCTATAACTCCTTTGTCAGAAATATATTAATCCTGACCAAACTTTGCGTCAGCCTCTTCCTTAATCCAGTCATATCCACGAGCCTCAATTTCTTTAGCTAGTTCTGGCCCGCCTGTTTTGACGATGCGACCATTATAAAGAATATGAACAGCACTAGGTTTAATCATATCAAGCAGTCGTTCGTAATGAGTAATCACGATAGCCGAAGTATCGCTTGTGTGCATTTTATTCACACCATCTGCGACAACTCTCATCGCATCAACGTCAAGACCAGAATCTGTTTCGTCAAGAATACTCAACTTAGGTTCAAGCATTGCCATCTGAAATATTTCATTACGTTTTTTCTCACCACCAGAAAAACCTTCGTTTACAGAACGATGTGATAATTTGGAATCCAGTTCTACCAGTTTACGTTTCTCACGCATGAACTTAATGAAATCACCGGCATTAAGAGGCTCCTTACCTTCATACTCACGCTTTGCATTTATCGCCGCACGCATGAAGTTTGTCATTGAAACTCCTGGGATTTCTACAGGATACTGAAATGACAAGAACAATCCTGAGCGAGCACGATCTTCCGGTTTCATCTTCAAGAGGTCGTTACCATTGAAGATTGCCTCACCCTCAGTAACAGTATATAAAGGATTACCTGTAAGTACGGCACTAAGAGTAGATTTCCCTGAGCCGTTAGGTCCCATGACAGCATGAATCTCACCGTCATTTACAGTAAGGTCTATACCTTTTAATATCTCTTTGCCTGCAATAGTAGCATGCAGATTTTTAACTTCTAACATATCTCTTGTATTTTATTCCTTATTAAACTATTATCCTACTGTTCCCTCTAGACTTACACTGAGTAATTTCTGAGCTTCAACAGCAAACTCCATAGGAAGTTTGTTTAGCACTTCCTTGGCATATCCGTTTACGATAAGTCCAACAGCCTGTTCAGTAGGTATTCCGCGCTGATTACAATAGAAAAGCTGATCTTCACTAATCTTTGAAGTAGTAGCCTCATGTTCAAAAACAACCGAATCATTATGCGAATCCATATAAGGGAAAGTGTGCGCACCACAATCGCTTCCCAACAACAAAGAATCACATGAACTGTAATTTCTTGCATTGTCGGCATTGCTTGTAGCTCTAACTAAACCACGGTAACTATTCTGACTATGACCGGCAGAAATACCTTTAGAGATGATCGTAGACTTCGTATTCTTACCCATATGAATCATCTTCGTACCAGTATCAGCTTCCTGATAATGATTTGTTACGGCAACACTGTAAAATTCAGCCACAGAGTTGTCACCACGAAGAATACATGACGGATATTTCCATGTGATTGCGGAGCCTGTCTCAACCTGAGTCCAACTGAGTTTGGAATTAACACCACGAAGATCGCCACGCTTTGTAACAAGATTCAGCACTCCACCCTTTCCATTTTCGTCACCAGGATACCAGTTCTGAACTGTGGAATATTTTACTTCCGCATTATTCTTGATAATGATCTCGACAATTGCAGCATGCAACTGATTTTCATCACGCATAGGAGCAGTGCAACCTTCAAGATAGCTAACGTAGGCATCATCTTCAGCAATGATAAGTGTACGTTCAAACTGTCCTGTATTACGCGCATTGATACGGAAATAACTACTTAATTCCATAGGACATCTCACGCCCTTTGGAATATAGACAAACGAACCATCACTAAACACGGCACTGTTGAGAGCGGCAAAAAAGTTGTCGCGATAAGGAACAACACTTCCAAGATATTCTTTTACTAAATCTGAATGTTCCTTTACTGCCTCACCGATACTACAGAAGATAACACCCTTCTCACGCAATTTATCCTTAAACGTCGTCTTTACTGAAACTGAATCCATAATAGCATCAACAGCAGTGCCACTTAATGCCAGACGTTCTTCCAAAGGGATACCCAATTTGTCGAATGTCTTTTCAAGTTCTGGATCAATCTCATTGTTCTTTGGTTTCTTCACCAAAGGGTCTGCATAATAAGAAATTGCCTGATAGTCTATCGGGGGTACATGCACATGTCCCCAAGTAGGCTGAGTAAGAGTCTTCCAATAATTATAAGCTTTCAGACGAAAGTCGAGCATCCAATTGGGTTCGCCTTTTTTCTGAGAGATAAGGCGCACAACGTCTTCGTTAAGCCCTTTATCTATGATTTCTGTTTGTACGTCAGTAGTGAAACCAAATTCATATTTTTTTTCAGCTACCTGACTAACAAATTGATTTTTTTCTTTTTCTGCCATTTTGCCAAAATACCTATATTGTATATGATACATACAAATAGTGTACCACAAACAAACTGGTAACATATGTTATTAATTACAGCAGTGACATCCCTGTAATAGAATATAAGGATGTCACTACTTTATTACATAAAGGGATTCTAGCTCCCTTTACAGTAGAGAGTATAGAAAGCCTTATAGCTTCTGTTCAACTTCTATCTCTGTGAATGTCTCTATAATATCACCTTCAAAAATATCATTAAAGTTGACAAGACTGATACCACATTCCATTCCCATTGGAACGTCCTTAACATCATCCTTGTAACGCTTCAATGCTTTGATGTCGGCTGTACGTATCACGATTCCGTCACGTACAAGGCGAGCTCTATCTTTGCTGTGTACCTTACCCTCAGTAACGAGACCACCGGCAATAGTACCAACCTTAGTTATCTTGAACACCTGCTTAACTTCAACCTGACCAGTAATGATTTCCTTCTTAACCTTGTCAAGCATACCTACCATTGCACTCTTGATATCATCTATTGCATCATAGATGATTGAGTAGGTATTTATTTCAACACCTTCACGGTCAGCAAGCCTACGAGCTTCAGAAGAAGGACGAACCTGGAAACCTACTATGACAGCATCAGAAGCACTGGCAAGCATCACATCATTCTCACTAATCTGACCTACAGCCTTACTGATTACATTTACCAAAACCTTCTCTGTAGAAAGTTTAATGAATGAATCGCTCAAAGCCTCAATAGAACCGTCGGTATCACCCTTAACAATAATGTTAAGTTCATGGAACTCTCCACGTGCAATACGATGTGAGATATCACCAAGAGTAAGACGTTTCTGAGTACGCAAGCCCTGTTCACGCTGCAATTGCTCACGCTTGTTTGCAATATCGCGAACCTCCTGTTCTGATTCCAACACGTGGAACTGGTCACCTGCTGTAGGTGCGCCATTTAGGCCAAGGATTATAGCTGGCTCGGCTGGAGCAGCTTCATCAATACGCTGGTTACGTTCATTGAACATAGCCTTGATACGTCCCCAGCTTGTTCCGGCGATTACAACATCACCTATTTTAAGAGTACCATTACTTACAAGTACAGTACTTACATATCCACGTCCCTTATCAAGAGAAGACTCAATGATAGTACCACTAGCCTTGCGGTTTGGATTAGCCTTCAAGTCAAGCATTTCAGCCTCAAGAAGCACCTTGTCAAGAAGTTCCTCAACACCGAGGCCCTTCTTAGCGCTTATCTCCTGACACTGATATTTACCACCCCACTCTTCTACCAGCAAGTTCATCTGTGACAAGTCCTCACGAATCTTATCAGGATTTGCTCCCGGCTTATCAATTTTATTTATTGCGAACACCATTGGAACACCGGCAGCCTGAGCATGTGCGATAGCCTCTTTTGTAGTAGGCATCACTGAGTCATCAGCTGCGATGATAATGATTGCTATATCTGTTACCTGAGCACCACGTGCACGCATAGCAGTAAAAGCCTCATGACCCGGAGTATCAAGGAATGTAACCTTCTGTCCGTTTTTAAGAGTAACACCATAAGCACCAATATGCTGTGTAATACCACCAGCCTCACCGGCAATTACATTCGTATTACGGATGTGGTCAAGCAAAGAAGTTTTACCATGGTCAACATGTCCCATGACAGTAACGATAGGAGCACGAGAATACAAGTCGTTTTCATCATCAATATCTTCACTTACAGCCTCCTGAACTTCAGCACTGACATATTCTGTCTTGAAACCGAATTCATCCGCTACCATGTTGATTGTTTCTGCATCAAGACGCTGGTTAATAGAAACCATGATACCGACACTCATAAGAGTTGAAATAACATTAGTGACCCCGATATTCATCATTGTGGCAAGCTCACTTACAGTTACGAATTCGGTAAGTTTAAGAACTTTAGCCTCTTTCTGCTCTGCATTAGCAACCTTTTGGAGTTTCACCTGAACAGCATCACGCTTTTCCCTACGGTATCTAGCGCCCTTCTTATTCTGGCTCTTGCTTGTTAGACGTGCTAGCGTCTCCTTTACCTGACGTGCCACAGCATCTTCATTAACCTCTAAAGGTTTCTGAGTACGCTTGCGGTTGTTATTGTTATTATTATTGTTGCGGTTGTTTCCTGCAGCATTTCTAGGGCCGTTCTGGTTGTTATTGTTGCGGTTATTATTATTAGGTCGGTTATTATTGTTGGTGTTGTTGCGATTATTATTATTGGTGTTATTGTTGTTGTTGTTATTTCGGTTATTATTACCACCACCCTGATTTACGGCGGCATTAATATCCACACGTGTTTTGTTGATACGCACACGTTTTTTTCTTTCAACACCACTATGCTGCTGTGCAGTCTTTTCCTCACGCTCCTTACGCTTTTCTTCCTTTGACTTCTTCTTTGGTCGAGTACTCTGATTCAAAGCATCAAGATCTATCTTACCAACGACATTCATCTTAGGCGCATTAAGGATTTTCTTTTCACTCTTTAAGGTAAAAATACCATCATCAGCTTTCTGAACTTGCTTTTCAGGCGTTGGAGATTTTGGAGCCTCTACCACCTTAGGAGCAATAGCTTTTGGCTGTTCAACTGGTTTAACTGGTTTCGGAGTTTCTACCTTTGCTGCAACTGGTTTAGGTGCAACGGCAGCTTTAACGACAGGTTTTTCCACAGGTTTATCTACATGATTACTAATAGGCTCATGGCTGACGGCAGCAGCCTTAACTTCAGGAGCAACAGACTTCTGAGCCGCTGGTTTCTTGCCTATACTGTCAAGATCAATCTTTCCAACAGGTTTGAAACGCTGTTGATTAGAAGATTCAAGAAGATTTTCGGCACGATTTTCCTTTACCTCAGGCGCACGCTTCTTGTCCTTTGGCTTCTTCTGGAAAAGTTTTTCTGCTTCACTACGAACTTCCGCATCCTGTTTGAATGCCTCAACAAGAGCCTTATACTGCCCTTCTGAGAGTTTGTAGCTCAAGTCAGACTTCACCTCTCCCAGTTCATTTTTCTTCTCTAGGAATTCAACTGCCGTTTGAAGTCCTATGTTTAATTCACGTAATGCTTTATTTAATCTGATGCTCATATTTATCTATTTGAAGGTAATGAATGAAATCGGCAAAAAGGGAAAACCACTCATTCTGTTACCTTAATTATATTTATTTCCTCATTTTCATTAAATTCTTTCTTTCCTTTTTATTTTTAGTTATTGTTCAAACTCTGCACGAAGCACTTTAAGAACATGATCAACCGTTTCTTCCTCTAGGTCAGCCTTTTCAATAAGCATCTCTCGTGGAGCATTAATAACAGCCTTAGCCGTATCAAGACCAACAGCTTTTACTGCGTCAATAACCCACTGATCAATCTCGTCTGTGAATTCATCCAAGTATATATCCTCGTCAGCCTCATCCTCAGGGACCTCACGGAATACATCTATTGTAAATTCTGTGAGCATAGAAGCAAGTTTAATATTAAGTCCAGCACGACCAATAGCCAAACTAACTTCTTCTGGCTGCAAGAATACTTCTGCCTTGTGGTTTTCCTCGTCAATATTAATACTGCTTATACGTGCAGGACTAAGTGAACGCTGGATAAACAACTTGATATTTGATGTATAGTTCACAACATCAAGGTTTTCATTGCACAGTTCACGAACGATACCATGAACACGGCTACCCTTTACACCGACACATGCTCCAACTGGATCAATACGCTCATCAAAACTCTCAACGGCAATCTTCGCACGTTCACCCGGCATACGGGCAATCTTGCGAACAGTGATAAGACCGTCGCTAATCTCTGGAACCTCAGCTTCAAGAAGACGTTCAAGAAATAATGGACTTGTACGAGAAAGAATAATCTTTGGATTATTATTCTCGTTGTCAACACGAAGTATTACCGCACGAACAGTCTCGCCCTTATGATATACATCAGCAGGAATCTGTTCTGTTTTAGGGAGTATCAACTCATTGTTCTCATCATCAACAATAAGAACTTCACGCTTCCAAATCTGGTATACTTCGCCTGAAATAATCTGTCCTGTTCTATCTTTATACTTATTATATAAAGAGTCATGCTCCAACTCAAGAATTTTTGAAGCTAGAGTCTGACGCAAGTTTAATATAGCACGACGACCGAACTTAGCGAAGTTTACAGGTTCCGAAACATCCTCACCAACCTCGTAGTCTGGTTCTATATTGAGTGCATCTTTTAGTGCGATTTGCTTATTCTCGTCCTCAACCTCACCGTTTGCAACTACAACGCGGTTACGATAAATTTCAAAGTCACCCTTATCCGGATTTACGATAACGTCGAAATTTTCATCGCTACCAAAGATTTTAGCAAGCACATTACGGAAACTTTCCTCCAACACACTTACCAGAGTTGTACGGTCAATATTCTTCGTATCCTTAAATTCACGGAAAGTATCGATCATACTGATCTGCTCTTCATCATTCTTTTTTGCTGCCATAGCTTATTTGAAACTTATTAAATATTTAGTATATTTTACATTATTCATATCGAAAACATGATCAACATCCATTTTTTGAGGACGTTTCTTACCATCAACCATCACCTTTTCGTTAACTGTAACCACAAAACTGTCACCGTCAACGCTTTTCAGAACACCTTGATACTTTTTACCATTTTCATCAAGGACTTCAACTTCCTTTTCAATGAAGTTTACATATTGCTGAGCAACCTTAAAAGGTTGTCCTAGGCCAGCCGAACCAACTTCAAGCTCATAGTCTTCTTCATCTCTACTGAGACGTTCCTCTATATACTTACTTAATCCAACACAGTCCTCGATCCAAACGCCATCAGCGTGATCAATCTCAACAACAATCTTGTCGTTTTGGCTGATTTCAATACTAACAAGGAAATATTCCTTATCTTTCAACCATTCGTCTACTAGTTTTTTTACGACGTTTTTGTCAATCATATATGCTATATTAAAATAAAATGAGGAACTCTCTCGGAGCCCCCCATTCCACTGAATGCTGCAAAATTACGAATAATTTCGTTAGCATGCAAATATTTTGCAATATTTTCTCACTTTGGCAATAGAATCTTCTTATATTCAGTTGGTTTAGACAAAAGTTTCATTGCTTCAGCCATCTGCCTATCATGTTTAAGACTATATTCCATACTGCCTCGTTGATAGTAATACGTTGATATAATGTCACTTGCGAGAGCTTCCTTTACATCATTCTTGTTATAATCAAGATCCTTTCCTATATTATGTTTCAATTTCTTTTCAATGGCTGCGAACTCATCCTTTGCGTCATTATAATAGCCTTCAAACTTAGCTGACTTGACTAGTTCCTGTAAGATTTTCTCACTTACGCCATCATATTTGAAACCACTTTTTATAACGTGTTGCTTAAACTCCTCAAAATCAGCATCCGAAAGTTCGAATTTATCCGGAGCAACAATAGTAGGATGCGTTGCCACATAATCAACGACATAATCAAGCACTGTCTCAGTTGAGTCAATAATACTTGTAAGATAAGTCTGTATATTTGAAGCCGTATCCGGCTTTACCTCTACATCAGGTTTTATTCCACCACCATCACGAACTTCACGTCCATGCAACGTGCGGAATACTTTTGTCAGAGAATCAGGTACATGTTCAGTATAGCCTCCGCGGCCGTGTTTATAATTTATCGCCTGAATACAACGACCACTTGGAATATAATATTTATTTGTAGTGAGTTTCAAATTTCCATTATATGGCAAATCTACGGTCATCTGCACAAGTCCTTTTCCATAGGTACGTGTACCCATAACTATAGCACGGTCCAAATCTTGCAAAGCACCACTGGTAATTTCGCTTGCGCTAGCTGTTCCACCATTTACAAGCACAACAATTGGCATCACTGTATCTATAGGTTCAACTGCAGTTTTGTAATCATGATTCATACGTTTCAACTTTCCGCGGTTTGAAACAACAAGCACATCTTTTGGAACAAACATGTTCACAATGTTTACAGCTTCACTTTCAAGACCTCCACCGTTTCCACGAAGGTCAATAATAAGACTCTTCATACCCTGTTTTTTCATTTCAAGAAAAGCACGGCGAAAATCTTTTGAACAATCCTCTGTAAACTGATTAAGATTTATATATCCCGTATTATTTACCTGCAATCCGTAATAAGGAACAGATGGCATTTTTATAGCACGTCGTGTGATTTTCATCTTCATTATCTTTCCAGTTGAAA
Organism: Prevotella sp.; assembly: GCA_018053665.1. Lineage (GTDB taxonomy): Bacteria > Bacteroidota > Bacteroidia > Bacteroidales > Bacteroidaceae > Prevotella. The sequence goes on along the minus strand of JAGPKZ010000054.1, from coordinate 3,088 downwards.
GGCGTTTTACCTTTATCATGAAAGTTGTTCCGGCATCACCACGCAAATGATCACTTACATATTGGCTACTCTTGCCAACCATCGATAAGTCATCAACAGCTAGAATAAGGTCACCTTTTTTCAATCCAGCTTCTGCAGCTGGCATATTCTCATAAGGTTCGTCAATAAACGAGTTATTATATTTCTGACTAAAACGTATAAGCGAGCCCACGCCTGCATACTTTCCCGTCAGCATTGTTTTCAAATCCTTGACTTTTGCGTCTGGAAAATATTCAGTGTAAGGATCAAGAGATCCCAACATTGCGTCAACAGCATTACCAACGACTGTATCGGCAGACAGTGTGTCTACATAAAGCAGGTCAAGATTCTTGTATATTGAATTAAACACTTCAAGATTCTTAGCCACTTCAAAATTATGGTCTTTTCCTGTTTGAGCTGCGGCAGGCACAGCTAACAGGGCGATGATATATATTATTAGCTTTCTCATATCGATTGACAAAAGTAATATATAAAGATGTAAAATCAACACAACAAGTGATAAATTTCAGAAAATTAGCTTTAATGTGATTTTTTTCTCAAAAAAGTTTGGCAGTTTAAAAAAAACGTTTTACCTTTGCAACCGCAAATCAGAAATGATAAAGCAATGCTTCAATAGCTCAGTTGGTTAGAGCACCTGACTGTTAATCAGGGGGTCGTTGGTTCAAGCCCATCTTGAAGCGCATTAGTTTACAAGGAGTTACAGAAATGTAACTCCTTTTTGTTTTTATATATCTGGGCAAATATCGAATTCTACTGCATTACATGATTCTGCGCTGGCATAATTATGAAAATCTTATTATCGTTACTGAGATAATCGACTATGAAAAATAAAATTGAAAAAACTTTTTAAAATAAGGAAAGTCCACCACTAATCATACAACTATCTGATATATAACGACTTACGAGTGGCAGAGACTACAATTCTCCACCACTGTCCTCCACCAAAGCTTTTGTCTAAATAAAAGGGGTAGTATATCTTGATAGAATAGATAGAATACGTAACATGAAAAGTATAGAAATCCCGTCGTTTAATTATGAATTTATAATAATCTGTTATCATATCATCTCCTGAAAATACGTTGCTTGTTATCACTTTTATCAATATTTCAACCTACTTGCAAGAAACTTATAAATGTTTAAGATTTACAATATTGATAGAGGTATAATACATGAGGCAGTTCAATGATAAAATCACCTTTTTCGAAGCGCCATTTAGTGATTAGGGCCTAATCACTCTGCAAAGCGTGGAGGAGATTAGAGTGATTAGGCCCTAATCACTCAACGAGTGGAGGTCTCATCCACCGCTTAACATATTGAATGATAATTCATTACAACAAAAGTGGTGGACATTTCCCAAAATGAACAAAAAAATAATTTTTATAACAGCGTGTCTTTAGCCGAAATAAATTGTTACAACGTCTTTTTAACTGATTTATGGTGGTAGCGCTTATAAACTGCATGTCGCTTCTTTTTGTGAGTGACATGCCTTTTATAAACATATGTTGGTGGATTACATACGCTACATGGTTCATAACCTTCAGACCTGGCATCAGAAAGACTTATTGGAATGCAGCTACGACTAAGATAGCGGCAACCGTCAGAATAATACTTCGAGCCAGTTTTGGTGATAAAAACAGTCTGCGCAATAGCAAAAATTGCCATTGATAGAAAAACAAATACTAGCAATGATTTTTTCATATTGTTTTTATTTTAAACATGTTAGTACATCATTCTACTGGATAGCCCACTTCTATCTAAATACCGTTATAATACCATTGAATAGTAAATGACTTATGCCAGCGTCTTCATGAAATCACAAAAGCCTAGATGCATGAACTGGTAATATGCGGCAATATTTTCTTCGGTATCTATTTCCAACACCTTCATTAACTCAACAGCAAACTCCAATGATGCAGTACCATTAGCCGTCACAACACCGTTATCACTTACGGCCTGAACGTTCTGATATCCAGCAGCGTTTGTATAGTTATCCCCACCCCAGCGTTTCAATTCGTCAGGCCCATTCCCAGTATGTTTCACATTATTAAGAAAGCCATTCTGTGCCAAAAAAGAAGCACCATTGCAGATACCACCTACTATTATGCCTTTTGAAATAGCGTCTTTCACAATTGGTGCAACTCGCTTAGCCTCATCCGTAATCCAACCAAATCCTCCTATAAGGATAAGGGCTGCATAATCTTCAGGCATATTATCAAAAGAATAGTCTGGCATCGTATTAAAACCACCACAAGAACAGACTAAGTCCATCGTCGGTGCAACTACCTTTGTTATATACTTTGGATTCGTTTTCTTTCCAAACTTATCACAATTGATTGAACCAGAAATATAAGCCGGTTCATAATCAGCATAATCGTTCAACAGAACGAATAGAACTTCATTTTTCATTATCTTTAAACCTTTTAATCATTGTCCAAGTGAGCGAACTTTCATCGCTCTCCATTTTTATATCATCTCTCGAAATCCACTCGGCTGTAGCTAGTTCTCCCTTACCGTCTGTATTTATATGAACTTCTGCCCCATCTGCGTCTGCCCAAAAGCCCATAAGCAATGCCGATGAAAAAGCCCAAGGCTGACTGGCGAAATATCTTATGTTCTTTACGCTTAAGCCAGTTTCCTCGTATGCTTCACGACGTATAGCTTCTTCCAAAGTCTCGCCAACTTCCACGAATCCAGCTACCAGCGAATGATGAGCATACGCCCCTTTTGCGGCATAACGTGTAAGCATTAGCTTATTGCCGTTCGTAATTGCCACGATTACAACAGGAGCTATTGTTGGAAAAATATGTCTACCACATTCTGGGCACACCAATTCATTTCTTTCCTTACCATATTGAGTTAAAGTTCCACATCTTCCACATAGTTTATTGTCTTCATACCAACCAGCCAAGTGAGCGCATGTACATGCCGCAAATCTAATTTCTTGTGGAATTCTATCAAGATGAAGTAAACCATTAAGTTTACCATATTCCATATCTGGCGAAGATATATACTCTATGGGCATATAAAAATTGGAATTTTCAACACTCAT
>JAGPKZ010000120.1 GCA_018053665.1 Prevotella sp. | reverse complement strand
GTAGCATATAGATACATAGCCATAGCCATGTGAATACCAATTGGAACATGGGTATCTTCTCGAACTGGAGCAGTATGGCTTTCTGCATTGCGTTGAGCATGCACAAATTCATAGTAAGTTTTAAAATTTACTAATTTGGATTCTCCAGTATAATGGAGTCGATTAACATTGAGAGCTTTTGCCGCATCTAAAAATTGAACAAAACCACCATCTTCACGAGTAAGCTCAATATGATTTGCGATATAATACATTTTTTTCATGTAAGCTTCGAATCTATCTAATAACAATTTTAGCCAATCTTGCAAATCCTCTGTTCGTCCTTGCGTACGATATATTAAATTGATGGTTCGCTTTATTTTTTTGAGACCATCAAGTGAAGGTATGGTTTCTGTATCCAGAACTTTGAAGAACCATTCAACAACTTCGTCCAACGATTTGTAATTTACACCACACAATTCTTTAAAGTCTGAATGAAACTCTTCGATCAATTTTTCAGAAAGTAGTTGTTCATTTATTGCAGGATTGATTTGTTCTTGTAAACGCATCAGCACCAAGTTGTCAAGTTGAGCCTGAATAGAAGGCTGCGATAAGTAGCGACGTTGCATCTCACTACTATTAGCTGTTACTACACCTAGTTCTGTAGATATGTTATCATGGATAACTTGAATCTGCATATCTTCATCATTGTTCAACATTGAATCACGAACTTCATCATTTTGTTGTAACTGTGTTACAACCTGACGAATTTGATGGCGTACAGTGTCGGGATCTCCCCATTCAATATCACCAAAAACTAGATTAAAATCATCAATAATCTGTTCAAGTGTTGCCAAATCTGGATCCGAAGTTTTAGACGTTCCCTGTCCAACAGGAATAGGATCTATAACTGCGTTTTCATTCTCCAATTTAATTTTCTTATCACCACCTCTAACAATACGATACTTGTCAAAGTCTACTAAGTCTAGTAAACCTTCTGTCCAATCATCTTTTTCGATTTTTGGCAATTTACGAAGTAAGAAGTGGAAAAAAGTATTTTTTTTCTCCCAATCAACACGTGCTATATCCAACAGAGCTGTAAGAAACTCATAAAGACGAACAAATTGTTTCATTGCGCTCTTTACCTCAATCTGTTTGTTATTATCTTCAGTAACTGGTAGTTGCTTGAAGCGTTCCACACAAGTATCCAAGACAGGGTCAAGTTCTTCTCGTGGCGCCCCACTCCAATACTTCTGATTAAACAAATTCACTTCTTCATCATCATAAATCATTGATTGGTCGCAAACATCAAGTTTGTCACTTAGTTTGTTTACGTCGGTTTCATGACTAAGAATAGTCTTTTTATAATAACGCTGAAAATCTGCTTGTATATTCTCCGCTTTATTAACAAAATCTAGAACATAGGTTTCCTCCTTTAGCGGATGACAGCGATTCAAACGACTGAGTGTCTGCACTGTTTTAACATCTTTCAGTGGTTTGTCTACATACATCGTATGAAGCAATGGCTCATCATAACCAGTCTGGAATTTATCGGCTACTATAAGGAATCGATAGTTACCTGTACGGAATGTCTTTTCTATTGCCGATGAAGGGAAACCATTCAAGGCAGCTTCATCAACTTGTCTTCCATTATATTCCTTTGTTCCACTAAAGGCAATAATGGGCTTGTACGGACTATTGCGTTTTTTAAGTAACTCCTTAAATGCGAAGTAATAGTCTATAGCTCGTAATATTCCATTGCAAATAATCATAGCACGAGCTTCACCACCCATTTTATGTGCAACATTCTCATGAAAATGCTCTACCATTATTCGAGCTTTCTTTTCTACAGTTTCAGGTTGACTTTCTACCCATACACGCAATTTCTTTTCGGATTGATCCTTGTCAAACTCAGGATTGGCTTCTGTGGCTTTTAAAATCTTATAGAAGCTATCATAGGTTGTGTAATGTTCAAGCACATCCATAATAAAACCTTCTTCTATGGCCTGGCGCATTGAGTAGAGGTGGAATGGCTTATGAGCTGTTTCTCCATTTTCACCTTCACAAGGAGTACCAAACATTTCCAATGTCTTGTTTTTAGGTGTCGCTGTGAATGCATAGAAATTAGTATTCTTTGCCATCATTCTACCTGCTACAACATATTCCAACAATTCATTCAGTCCATCTTCATTGTCTTCTATCTCAACATCGTTGTGTCCATAGCCAGACAGTACGCGATTTAGTGCACCCTGCATACTACCGCTTTGACTGGAGTGTGCTTCGTCAATAATGACGGCAAAGCGTTTGTCAGCCATTTCTTTTCCAAGTGTCTGCAATACAAATGGGAATTTACAGATAGTACTTACAATGATTTTTTTACCGGCTGCTAATGCTGTTTTTAAGGCATCACTATCATCAGCCCATTCTACAATACTTTTATTATTACAGAATGCTCGTATATTATCTCTTATCTGTTTATCAAGATTTACTCGGTCTGTCACCACAATGATACTTTCAAAGCGTGGTGTAATGTCATCTGCAAGCTTTAGATTAACCAATTGGAAAGCTAACCATGTGATAGAATTACTCTTACCCGAACCGGCAGAGTGTTGAATTAAATAGCGTTGCCCGCCATCATGAGTTTTGGTATCAGCCAACAATTCACGTACTGCTTCCAGTTGATGGTATCTTGGCCATATATTCTTTTCCTTTATCTTACCAGTTTCTTGATCTCTCTCACGAATAACCTGAGCGTAGTTCTCCAATATTTCACTCAATCGTGGCTTTTGAAGAACCTCTTCCCACAAATAAGCTGTTTTCAAGCCATTGGGGTTTACTGGATTTCCTGCGCCATCGTTCACTCCTTTATTAAAAGGTAAAAACCACGATGATTTGCCATTAAGAGCAGTACACATCTTCACGTCGGCATCGTCTACCGCAAAATGTACAGCACATCGTTTTGGCATAAAAAGAAGCTCTTTAGGGTCACGGTCTGTCTTATATTGACTTACTGCATGTTCCACATCTTGGCAAGACAACTCATTCTTAAGCTCCATAGTGATGATTGGGAGTCCGTTTAGCGACAATACCATATCTATGGAATCCGCTGTTCTTGTACCCGAAAAGTGAAGCTGACGAGTTACGCACCAGCGGTTTTGCTCATAAGCAATTGTTGCTTGCAAATTACCAGCCACTGGTGTTGGATAATACAAGTCGAAAGGGGTGGCATTATGTTCCACTCCATGACGAAGTACATCTACGATACCTCGTTGAGTTATCTGATTGCGAAGCCTTTCTAAAAATTTGCGAGTGTTAGCCGGATTATCATAGATACGTGTTCGTGTCACTTTATCCATCTGCGTACTTTGCAAGAAAGTTCTCAGCATATCTTCGTCCAAACAATAATTGGGATTGAAGTCTTTGCTTATCCGTTTAATCCAACGAAGACTTTCTTCCTTTTCACCTTTGGTATCTATGAGACACGCTTCGATAATAGTTTCCAAACCTTTTTCTGATGTATCTGTTGCCATAAGTCTTGTTATTTATCATTACTATTATTCAATTCTTTTTCTATTTCCTCGATAGTCGGCAATATCGATTTGAAATCGTCGGGGATTAGTTTCGATAATTGATATTCAGAAATGCCAAGGGGTTGATTGTATGCATCTAAAGCATATTTTGCGACCACATTATCTTTATCCTTGCAGATTAACAGCCCTATCGTAGGATTGTCTATCTCGGTCTTGAACTGATTGTTTATAGCTGAAACGTAGAAACTCAATTGACCCAGAAATTCAGGTTTAAATGATTTTACCTTCAGCTCGATTACTATATAGGCATGAAGATGGGCATTATAAAATAATAAATCTGGGAAAAACTCTTCATTGCCTACTGATAGACGGAATTGTCGTCCCATATAAGAGAATCCTTTGCCCAATTCCAATAGAAATTTAGTGACGTTTGCCACCAATGCATCTTCAAGGTCACGTTCGTCATAACGTTCCCTCATGGCGAGGAAGTCGAAGTTATAAGGATCTTTGGTTATTTGTTGAGCTAAGTCACCTTGAATAACGGGGAGTGTCGCCTTAAAATTACTGATGGCTTTGCCTTCTCGTTCATATAAGTCTGTATCAAGCCAGTTGAGTAATACATTACGGCTCCAGTTGTTTT
>JAGPKZ010000053.1:8079-13908 GCA_018053665.1 Prevotella sp. | reverse complement strand
GGTGATTTTTATATTTCAGCATATTTATTACGTAAGAAAAAAAACATCTATAAAAAAGAGCATAAAGTACTTTGTTAGTTCATGAATCGTTATAACATTCCATTGCAATAGTCCATTTCTTCTAGTTCAACCCAACCAGCATCCTTTATTTCCCGAAGGAATAATTGGGCACACATGTTAGCATCATCTCCAGCCCGGTGATGAGTACCATAGGGGATTTCGAACTGGTCACATAGGTAATCTAACTTATTGCACCCGAAATCGTAGAGATGGCGAGCTGCACGCAATGAACAATAATATGTGATATCAGGATATTCCAATCCATAATATTCCAAGGATTTGCGAATGCAACTGATGTCGAAAGCTGCATTGTGGGCAACGAGTACAGGACAGTCATTAAGGTATTGCCCTATTTCATTCCATACATCTGGAAATTCGGGAGCATCTTCTGTGTCTTGGGGACGTATGCCATGAATCTGTATGTTCCAAAAGTTATATAGATTATCCTCTGGGCGTACAAGCCAAGACTTAGTTTCAGCTACCTTACCATCTTTTACGATACAGATACCAGCTTCACAAATGGAAGCACGCTTACTTGTGGCAGTTTCAAAATCTATTGCTATAAAATTTATTCCTTGCATTCTTTCTTTATCTTTCTGAAATATAAACCACAAAATTAATAAAAACATCATGAAACAAGATATAAAACAAGAGAAATTATATTTTGATAGAACACTTTGGTTTATCCAATAAATCGGAGAAAGCATAAATAAGAGCTGTTTCACTTAAAAAAACACACTATTCACTGAATTATTTTTGACTTCATGAAACCGTGGCATATATTTGCATCAAAGTTGAATAAATGAAACAATAAGTATCAATTAATAAAAAGAGAATTATGAAAAAGATTATGTTAACAATGATTGCCGCAATGACTATGTCACTGGCAATGGCTCAAAATTCATCAAACGATAGACCTAAAAATCATCCAGAGCCAATGACTGTAGAACAGATAACAACACAGCTGCAAAGCAAACTTGGGCTTACAGATGAACAGTATGCAAAGGTTAAGGCTTTGAACGAGAAATACGCCGACATACTTAAAGGTCATCAGGGAATGAGAGGTCAGCGTCCTCCTAGAATGGAAAATATGGATAACAGCGAGCAGCCACAGATGTCAGAAGAGATGAAAAAGATGATGGAAGAACATCGCGCAAAGAAGCAGGCTTATGAAAATGAGTTGAAGGGCATTTTATCTTCAAGTCAATATACAACATACCAAAGTATGATGCCTCAACGCGGACACAGAGGACCAGCAGAAGGAAACGATAAATAACTATTTCACTAAATATTAAATGCCCCCGAAAGTATGACAATTAACTTTCGGGGGCATTTTAATATTTATATTCGATTACTTTTTACTGTCAGCTATTACCTTTCCTATCTCAGCTATGATACTATAGTTGGTATCAGAAGTCTCTTTGGAATCTTTAAGAAAGATAGCATAGGCTACAGCCTTTTTATGGGGAAGCACCATTATTCCTATATCATTATTAACCGCAGTTCCATTTTTTACATTTGGAGCAGATCCCGTTTTATGAGCAACAATAATATCTTTAGGCAGTTGATGTTTTATAGAACCTGTTGATGTTTTCGTCATCGTCTGCCATAGAAATCTTTGAGTTGCTGGCTTCAGCAAACTATTTCTATAAAACATTGTAAGCAAATTAATTGCTTCATTGGGAGTTGACCAATTGTCATATTGTGTATCGGGCTTTGAATGTTGTTCAGCCTCGTTTCTCTTAATTGTCATATTTTCAATTCCAACAGACTTTAGGTAATGATTCACCGATGAAGTTCCTCCATAATTTTTAAGAAGAACATCACACCCAATATTGTCGCTTAAAGCTATTGTATAATATATAATATCAGAAAGTGCTATTTTGACATTTCCATTTGGATATTTTTCTTGTATTGTACTCCAAGTTTTTTTCTTTAATTCTGCAGAACTGATAAATATAGAATCACCAAGTGTTATCTTATCTTTATCAACGTCATTCAAAACCTTTAAAGCTATAGGAAATTTGAATACGCTTTGCATAGGAAAATGCTCTTCACCATTAATAACAACAGATTCATTGCTATTAAGGTCAAGTATTGCGACTCCAATGCCTGCATTTTTATTTTGGATAATCTTGTTTATTCTATCTTTTATTGTACTTATCTGCGAAAAAGAACTTATGGAAATTAATGCGAATAAAAATAAAAATTTAAATCTTCTCATATATTTATTGTTTACATAATTGTATATTGATATTGCAAAGATAGGAGCATTAATTCAAAGTGAGTATATTTACAAAATGATATTTAAATTTAATTCCTAACATTTAGCTTTGCTTAACCAGAAAATTAGTTTTTTCATTAAGCAAAAGATAACGTAAGTTACTTTTTGATATAAGCATTTTCATTATACCACAGCATTTAATTTGTAAAAAAGCTGAGGGTGAATATTTCACCCTCAGCTTTTATATTTAAATGTATAACGAAATACCGTTCAAAGCAGATCAATCATTCGTTAATGCGAAATCAAGCTGTTTCCTTTCAAGATTGGCTTTTGCAACTTTAATTCTGATAGGATCGCCAAGCTGATACGCATGATGATGACGACGACCACGCAGACAGAAATTGCGCTCATCAAAATCATAGTAATCATCATCCAAATCACGCATCGGTATCATTCCCTCGCAATGGTTTTCGTCTATCTCGGCATAAACTCCATAACTTGTGATACCACTGATATGAGCATCAAAGACATCTCCAAGTTTATCACTCATAAACTCTACCATCTTATATTTTATAGAATCACGTTCGGCACCCTGAGCAACAAGTTCCATATCAGAACAATGCTCACAAAGTTCCTCGTAATGTTTCTCGTTTGCACTTCGTCCACCTTCTGCATATCTTGTAAGAAGACGATGTACCATAGTGTCAGGATATCGGCGTATAGGACTGGTGAAATGAGTGTAATAGTCGAAAGCCAATCCAAAGTGACCAATATTATGAACACTATATCTTGCCTTCATCATTGCACGCAAAGCAACAGACTGAATCATTTTTTGCTCAGGTTTTCCACCACAGTCATCCATCAACTTGTTAAGACTACGTGCTGTAGCACCCTTAGTTCCTTCTGTCTTTACCCTATATCCGAATTTAACGATAAACTGGCGCAGCGTTTCCAACTTCTGCGGATCTGGATTGTCATGAATACGATAAGGAAGCGTCTTTGCCTTTGCACCATTCTTAACCTTGCCTACACTCTCGGCAACAGTACGGTTGGCAAGAAGCATGAACTCCTCAACAAGTTTGTTGGCATCTTTTGAACGCTTGAAATAGCAACGCGTAGGTTTACCAGTCTCGTCAATATCAAAATGCAATTCCTCACGATCAAACTTCACTGCACCTCCATTAAAACGCTTAGTACGGAGCTTTTTAGCAATTCGGTCTAGCATTATCAACATATCAGCATTCTCGCCCTTGTATCCACCTGCAGGAGCAATAGGAGCAGGTTCGCCTGTTCCATCTACAACTCCATTATCCTCAAGCAATTGCTGTACCTCTTCGTATGCGTATCTTCTGTTGCTTCGGATTATAGTATGAACTATTCTCCAGTTCTTTATGTTTGCCTCATCATCAACATTGAATATAACGCTATATGTAAGTTTATCCTCATCAGGTCTCAAAGAGCAGATTAAGTTGCACAATCGTTCAGGCAACATCGGTATCGTACGGTCTACAAGATAAACACTCGTAGCACGTTTCACAGCCTCCTTATCTATTATAGAGTCTTCTGTTACATAATGACTAACATCTGCAATGTGCACGCCAATCTGCCATAAGTTTTTGTCAAGCAATTTAATTGAAAGAGCATCATCGAAGTCCTTTGCGTCTTTAGGGTCAATAGTACAAGTGAAAACATCACGGAAATCCTCACGTTCAGCCTCATCTTGTTTTGTGATTTCACCTGTAATACTGTTGGCGGCATCCTCCACAACTTTTGGATATTTATATGGTAGTCCATATTGTGCGAGAATAGTATTCATCTCGACATCGTTGTCGCCAGTCTGTCCCAACACATCAACCACATAACCAACAAGGTTCTTATGCTCGGCATCAGGCCATTGAGCAATTTTCACGATAGCCTTGTCATCACTTTTTCCACCTTTAAGTTTATTCTTAGGTATCATGATGTCATGCACAAACGTGTTTTCAGGAGTCACAAGATAAGCAAAGTTTTTGTCTACACGAAGTCTACCTACAAATTGATCCTTCTTTCTTTCAAGAATTTCAATTACTTGTGCTTCCTTGATATGTTTCTGACGACGTGCCATAAAACTTACTCTCACACGATCACCATTAAGTGCCCACATCGAGTTTCGTTCAGAGACAAATATAGGAGAGCCACCATCCTCTGGCAAGAAAGAATTTTTACCATTTGACTTCCTGAGGAAAACACCTTCTTGTAATTGTCCCTTTGTATTCAAACTATATGAACTGTCTGTAACCTTCGTAATAAAATCATCCCAAGTCATTTCTTCCATTATGTCAATGGCAAGCATCTTTAGTGGATGAGTGTCTAATCTTAGGGTACGGAATATTTCCTTAAAACTCAGCGTCTTACCAGGCTGAGAAGAGAAGAAACTTTGCAAGTCTTCGCTCAGTTGCTTCTTTGTCATGCGTTTACCGCCTTTTTTCCCTTTTCCCATATTTATATATTCTTAATTATTTTTCTATCCACAAAGTAACAAAAAAGAAATGACAAAAACAATATTTATTAGATTTTATTTTATTATAGTAAGCAATGTTACACTGCAAAAAGTATTTGAAACATGATGATTGATTGAAATTAAAAATAATATCGTATATTTGCACATAATAAAAATAAAGTATTGAATTAATTTTATTTTCAATATATGTCATGAAATATAGAAAACTATTCCTGATATGGTTTATCGGCATTGCGATGACCACGACAGCAAAAAACGAAGTGGAATTTACCACTAAGTCATGCAACATTAAGGTGGAGTTCTACACTCCATCTATCGTGAGGATAGTGAAAGTCCCCACAGGTCACACATTCAACAAGAAAAGTCTTGTCGTTATTGCCAGTCCACAAGACGTGGCGATAACACGAAATGGTAACAAAGTGACAAGTGATTCTTTAAGCATTGCCATTGACAACATTGGCAGAGTTACTTTCAAAGATAAAAAGGGAAAGATACTTCTGAAAGAAAAAAACTGCAAATTCGACCTACGTACAGATGGCGCTGATAAAGGGGCTTACAAAGTTACCCAAACGTTTACTTTGGAAAAAGACGAACCGGTATATGGTCTTGGAACCATACAAAATGGCATTCTCAACCGACGCAACACTCATAAACTTATGGAACAGTCTAACTTGGAAGACTTTCAGAACGTAGTGCAGTCAATAAAAGGTTGGGGGCTATACTGGGACAACTATTCACCTACGAACTATGACGATGACGCAAACGGCATGTCTTTATCATCAGAAGTAGGAGACGGAATGGATTATTACTTTATGTATGGCAAGAATGCCGATGGAGTGATATCACAGATGAGACATCTTTCAGGTAAAGTTCCAATGTTTCCTTTATGGACTTTTGGATATTGGCAGAGCAAAGAGAGATACAAGAGCAGTAAGGAAGTTGTTGACGTTGTTGACAAATACAGAGAACTGCATGTACCTCTTGACGGAATAATTCAGGATTGGCAATACTGGGGAAGCAACTATAACTGGAATGCTATGGAATT
>JAGPKZ010000053.1:0-7979 GCA_018053665.1 Prevotella sp. | reverse complement strand
ATGTGGAGTGGTGATGTAGCCTCATCATGGGATATGCTGAGAAAGCAGATTCCTGCAGGACTTAACTTCTCACTTACTGGCGATCCAAACTTCAATACAGACATAGGCGGATTCTTCTGTGGTTCATATAATAACAACGGTAGCGGTTCTGCCACACATAACCCACAGTACCAAGAACTATATGTACGTTGGTTGCAATATGGTTTATTCTGTCCTGTATTCAGAAGCCATGGAACAGACGCACCACGTGAAATTTATCAGTTTGGCAAGAAAGGTGAGCCTATATACGACGCCATAGAGAAGATTATTAATCTTCGCTACCGACTACTACCTTATATCTATTCAACAGCATGGCAGGTAACTAGCAAAGACTACAGCTATATGCGCCCGCTATTCTCTGATTTTGCATCAGACCGCAAAGTATGGAATATGCCTAATGAATTCATGTTTGGAAGTTCTATCCTCGCAGCCCCAATAGTAGAGGCAAGTTATACACAGGAAAAGATAATAAAGGAGAACGCCATGACTGGCTGGGACAGCAAAGAGGTCAATGCACAGACAGAGAACTCAGCTATAAACTTTAAAGAAAATAAGACCACACTTAAGTATCTTCCTGCTGGAACCAAATGGTTTGACTTTTGGACTGGCAAAGAATACAAAGGAGGTCAATATGTCAACCTCAACACACCACTAGCCGATGTACCAATGTTTATGCGCGCCGGAAGTATAATCCCACTGGCACCAGAAATGGAATACACTGGCGAAAAGAAATGGGACAACTTAGAAATAAGAATCTATCCAGGTGCAGACGGAGACTTTACTCTGTATGAAGATGAGGGCGACAACTACAATTACGAGAAAGGAATGTATGCCACAATACATTTCCATTGGGACAATGCCAACAACATACTTACAATAGGGAAGCAAGAAGGCAACTATCCGGGAATGATAAAAGATAGGCAATTCAATATTGTAACTCCAAACGGTAAAATTCATAACATGAATTACAATGGAAACGAAATAAAAGCACATATTTGATAAAAAAATAACTGCCATGTTACATAACAAAAAGTTTATGAAACATGGCAGCTTTCTTTGCATAATAAAATGTTGTAATTTTGCGGAAACAAATAAATTATCTGATATGATTCGCAATCGCTTTTTACTGTTTTTATTTTTTGCTTTGGTTACATCCACTTGCTTTGGAGAAAACCAGAAGGAAAGTCGTAATATCACTAGTCATCAATTCACTAATCCTGTTATATGGGCAGATGCTCCAGACCCAGATGTGATAAGGGTTGGTGATTATTTTTATATGGTGACTACAACCATGCATCTTATGCCTGGAGCACCAATAATGCGATCAAAAGATTTAGTTAATTGGGAAACAGTTAACTACATATTTGACAAACTTACAGATTCGCCCAAATACGACATGAAAGAAGGTACTGTTTATGGTCGTGGTCAATGGGCTACATCACTAAAATATCATAATGGCAGATTCTATGCCCTGTTTGCACCAAATGATAATCCCGGAGGAGACACATATATTTGCACAGCAAAGAATCCTACTGACAAATGGACTATCGTTTCAAGGTTGAGACATTTCCATGATGCCACACTGTTTTTTGATGATAACGACCGTGCTTATGTAATATATGGCACAGGTCAGATGTGCGAACTTACACATGACTTAAAAGGCGTCAAAGAGGGGAGCGATGTAAAACTTTTCAATCGCGAAGCCGACGAAACAGGATTACTTGAGGGTAGTCGTATGATAAAACACAATGGAAAATACTATCTATTGATGATTTCATGGCCTGCAGGGAAAGCACGTCATCAAGTATGCTACCGTTCAGAAAATATTCATGGTCCATTTGAGAAGAAGACCATACTGGAAACTCCATTCGGTGGATTCCCATACGTAGGTCAAGGTACTATCGTTGATGCAAAAGACGGCAAATGGTATGGTATGATATTTCAGGATCGCGGTGGAGTCGGTCGTGTGTTGACTCTTGAACCATGTAACTGGATTAACGAATGGCCGATACTAGGTGATGAAAAAGGTCACGTACCAGAGATAATGGACAAACCAGTACAAGGTTGTAAGGCTACAGATATTGTGGGAAGCGATGATTTCAACGGCAAGAAGCTAAAGATGTATTGGCAATGGAATCACAATCCTATTGACAATGCATGGTCATTATCAGAACGAAGTGGTTATCTGAGACTTAAGACGAGCAGGATATCAAAGAGCATCTTTGACGCACCCAACACGATATCACAACGCATGAAAGGACCAAAAAGCAGTGCTGTTGTATGTCTTGACATCAGTAAAATGAAAGATGGCGACAATACTGGATTCGCAGCTTTCAATGGAGATTCTGGTATACTAACGATAAGCAAAACAGGGGAAAAGCATATATTGACAATGAGCGAAGAGTCTGTTAGTTTAAGTGATCGCGAGAAAGCTGTTACCGGTGTGAAGAAAAACGTAAAAGACAGTGTAGAAATAAATTCAGAAAAGATTTATCTTCGCATTGATGTAGATTTCAATCCAGGTAAAGATATAGCAAAGTTCTATTATAGCCTTGACAATAAGAAATGGAACAAAATAGGCAACGACTACAAGATGATTTTCGACTACCGTCGTTTCTTTATGGGTACAAGGTTTGCCATCTTCAATTATGCTACAAAACAAGCAGGCGGTTATGTTGATATGGACTTCTTTAAATTCAGTAAGATAAAGTAATAGTTTGGCTAAACTATTACTTTACCAAAAGAGAAACCATATTAAGACAAGAGCCTAAGCTCTTTATTTTTCAGGAATTACTTCCAACATATATATTGCGTCAAGACTCCAAAGTGAAGCATCATTTGTTGAGAAGTTATCTATATCTTTAAGCAGGCTATTCCAAGCAGCGTTTCGCATAACCTTATCGTTAAGCGAATAAGCTGCGAAAGCCTGTAGTCGTCTTACAGGAAAATGATTATGATTCTTCGCAGCCATAATTTGATATCGATGGGCGAAGTCAAGCCATGTGTGTTCAAACTCAGGAACTCTTATCATTTGACGTAATTCATTCATAATTTCAAAACCGCCCATAATAGTCATCAAGTGATTTGTTTCCTTCATATTCACATCACCCTCATAACTAATTTTGCCTGTTGCTGGATCATATCCTTTAGCAAGATTTCCAGTAAAGATCCCATCAGGAAGTGAAGATATACTTTTTAGTCCTGTAACAATCTTATCACGATACTTCTTGTTACCAGTCCTCTCCCACTCCGTCATCCAGTTTCCTGCATAAGCAAGCCAGTCTGGGCCAAAGCGTAAACGAGCAGGAGCTGTGCATGGATACTCAGAACGCGGTTCGGCAAGGCGCATAGGATCTATATGATATAACATCATATCTGCATCAGTCTCATCATGCATAATATCTCCAAGTCGTTCATCAGAAGTAAGGTAATACAGGAATCTATCGAAGGCAGACTGTGAAATTCGTGCCTCCTTTGCTCCACATCCCCAATGGCTTACATTATGTCGGCTACCAAGTCCTTTCATGTCGCCCAAATGATATACGTCCACTTCAGAGTTATGCCTTGTCATAGCCTCTGCCATTTTCCATATATCGGCACGCCCTGTACGTAGGAAACTATACCATAACCAATCAGGGCTTGCCAATTCTGTATTATCCCATGCATATCCACCAACATCATAACGCCATTCTGAACGTTCTGGGGAATATGCGTGCATAAAATCTCCATAATTCCAAAAGCCATACCAATGATTATCTGTTAAAGCGTTCTTATATGTTTCTATCCACCAATTAAGTTTATTTTCAACAACAGATCTTAGGGAATCAGCATTTTGGTGTGGCAACGACCAAATACCAAATGCTCTCTTATCATGCAGATACTCAGGTACAGGAAGTAGACGAGCATCATCTGCGGAAACTATTGCATCTTGTTTCAAACATTGTTTTCCAGGATAAGAAGAATATGGACGCAACGTTATAATACTTGTACGCCCTATTCCATAAGGTTCACTCATGCCTTTTTGAACATCCTCGTAACTGGATTCTAGTCCATGTGCTCTATTATCATAATGACGCAAGTCCATAGGTTCGGCTTCAGGGCTCCACAACCAAACAGTCATACGCGCCATATTTGCACGTGCACTGTCTATCTGAAGGGTTGATGGATAACTTTGCCAAAAATCTTTTAAAGTAGCAGATATACCACCACTTACATCACCAACGAAAGCAAGTCCACACGATTTTGTACCAGTAAAAGTTCCTATCCAAGGAGATTTGCCTGTGGCACGTTTACGAATAGTAAACGAGCCGTCATTAAGTTGCGAGAGTCGGAATCCATCCCAAACAGCCCAATCATCCAAAAGTTTTTTCTGTTCCTCATCGAAGGTTGCATATTCAGGAATACGCAATCCATTCATCTGGTCAGAAAGATAATTGTGCTCTCTATCTAATTCACGGCGTCCGTCAAGAGGTTGCACTGGTTCTGTCCATACGCTATCCTTATCAAAAGAAAACGCCACATGTCGATTGTAAACTGTTTCACGAAAAGGAACATCAAACTGAAGTCCAAGACTCTTTATAAAATCATTATTCTGATTGCCATCATAAACAAAGCTATGTTGGATTCTTATTTGTTCACTCCCATAGTAAAGATAAAAGCGAAGTGTAAAGGGTAACGTCATGTTTGACTCTTTATCACCTATCATGTGACCATTAACACGTACTACAGCTCTGACATCACCAGAGTTTTCAATATAGGATGTATCTATGACAGACTTATATGATGATAAAGATGTTGAAGCCACAACACGCCCCATGTCAGCAACTTTTATTCCTTTATATATTATATAATCCATAAAACTATTCCCATGTCTTGGGAACAGCACTTTCATATCACCAGTATTTACAATAATTCCATTTTTGGAAATGTCCACAAGTTTATGCTTTACATGCTGTCCATAACCAACCTTTAATGTGGTAGCATTAACTCCTTTAGGTATTAAAGCCGAAAATGCAGCCCATTTTACGCTTCCATCTTGCCAACGTGCATTTATCCAACTATCAACAGGAATATTGCAAATACCATAATTATGTAACGACTTCTCTGTAACTTCACCCTTAGCAAAAGGCACACCAAATGTTACTGGCATAGCAACGTCAGGAACATTTCCTACCCAATGAAGTGAAACATCAGATAAACTACTTTTATATGTGTGGAAGTTCGCTATGCGTGTATGTGAAAGAGTTGTGCGAAAACCAAACCAGCCCTGTTCAAGAGGTTTTGGATCAATATAATCGACAATGCATTCGCCATCAAAAAAATATCTTATTCTGTTTCCTACCTTCTCTATTTTGATATGATACCAATGATTTGATTTAAGAAGATGTGAAGCATCCTTATACTCTTTAATTACAGGAGGTTGACCATTTCCTGTATAACGTCGGAAACGTGTAGTGGTATTATAGTTACCTCCATAACCTAGATAATACATCTGCAAAGCAGTCTGTCTGCTGAATACTCCATCCCTGACAGACATATTGGTCCAAATATTCTTTGCTTTTGGATCTGAAGCCATAAAGAAAGAGTTGAGGTCACTAAGTCTGTCGTTCGGACCAGTCATTACAACTTGTGCATCAAACTCCACCGTTACATCACCAAGAAGAGGGCTTACATTCCATAATGTAAGCCCTTTTGGGGAAACTATTTCCAAAGTATCACCACCATTCTGTATAACCTTATATTGTGATGATTCAGATTCAACACGCCATTTCTTCTGCCATGACTGCGCATTAGAGACTATACATACAGTCAGCAATAACAATGAAAACAATTTCTTCATAAACATTTATTTTAAATAACCAGTAAGCTTACTATGTATTGCCTTCAATCCCTTAGCAATATTGTTTGCGTTTGTCTTTGCACCCATAAGTGAAGAATGGGTGTGGTCATGATTATAATATTTATCAGCCTTAGCCTTAGAGCCACATTTCTTATCTAGGTAATCAGCCATAATATTATGCAGGTCAACAAATTCGACTCCTGTCTGACTAACAACATCACGATACCATTTTCCATAAGAATCGTTACGGCGTTCAATCTTACCATTACTCCATTCATTACGCGGAGTGAGAGAAACTAAAATTGGGGTTGCACCCTTCTCACGGACGTCATCAATAAACTTCTTCAGATACCAACCAAAGCTGTAAACCAACTCATAAGTACCATCCTTAGCAGATTTATAGACATGACATGTATCAGCAGTTCCAGGAATTACACCACGTTCCTTTTCTTTATCGATACCTCCGATATCATTATGGCCAAATTGTATAAACACAAAGTCTCCTGGTTCCAATGAATTATACACCTTATCCCAACGGCCCTCATTTAGATATGTACGTGTAGAACGACCTGCCTGAGCGGCATTATAACATGTTATTTTCTTTTTATCAAATACAGTATAAGCCTGAGAACCTAATCCCCACATACCATTTTTGTCCTTATCTGTATTCTTAACAGTACTGTCTCCCGTAAACCATACAACAGGTTTGCCCTTCTCGCGCTGGACTTTATACGTAGGGAGTTCAAGAGGTAGTAACGTGTTCTGAAGCGGTTTTAATGCAGGATTATCACTCATAGCGATACCTTCAGCAGCGCTTCTAGCATTCATCATTGCACCAAAACGGCTACTATGAATATGATCCTGATAGAAGAAGTACTTTTCTTTCCATTTACTGTAACCATCAAGTTTCTTTCCTGATATTTCATTGAGATCTATAAAAGGCACTCCTTCTTCAGCAGCGACCTGCATAAGCCACTGAGTGTGTATTTTTCTAACTATCTTTCCTGTTTTCTCATCATAAGCATCGCGTGGAGTAAGACTCATAAGAATAGGATGTGCACCAACAGCACGACAATCGCGAATGAAACGACGCATATACTCACCATAAGTATAAACAGTCTCTTTCACACCGGTTTCCTTTATCGTAACATTCAATGAATCATATCCTACTCCAGGAATACTAGCGCGGGCACGTCCACTGTCGTAAGGACCATTATCATTATGACCAATTGAGATTATAACCCAATCACCCGGTTTAAGAGCTTTTCTTACATCTGGCCACAACTTATTATAAAATGTTCTGCTGCTTGTTCCTCCTAAAGCCTGATTCTCGACGGTTATCTTTTTTTCGTCAAAAAACGTATGGGCAAAGAATCCCCAACCCCATTGTCCGTTATTACCGTTACCTAAAGTTCCATTACGCATTGTAGAATTACCTACAAGAAACAACACAGGATTGCTTCCATTACGACTACTTCCAGCTGGAATACGTGCAGTCTCTGTTTTATTGAGGCTATCAAGCGTAAGATCAACTACATTATTGACATCCGCCAAAGGTTTTGGTACATTGTTTTGAGCAATTGAAGGCAATGCCAACATACAAAATGCAGTGAAAAGTAATTTTGTTTTGATTATCATCGTTATATTATCAAATATTTTAATTTCCATCCGGTTTTATAGTATCACTGACAGGAGCCGGATACCATACGAATTTATTATAATCATCTGGAGAAGAAGGACTGTAATCTTTCCAATCATTACGCAGATTCTTTACCATAGGAAGATTAAGCTGCTTCATTCCCATTACAACCATTTTGGCTACTTCGTAAGCACCATAAGGATTGAAATGAGTATTGTCTGCCAGCGCCTTGTCTTGTCCCTTGAAAGTTCCAGCAGGATAATGCACTAAAGCTTTCTTGCTATTCTCAAATCCCAAAGTTTCGAAAAAAGTACGCGTCATATCATGAAGTTCTATAACTGGTACATTTTCACGACGAGCCACGGCACGCATTGCATCAGGATAATCTCCATGAGTTTCTTGTATATGAACTTTAGCTACGTCAAAACTACGTCTTTGCGTTGGAGTTACAAATACAATATT
>JAGPKZ010000052.1 GCA_018053665.1 Prevotella sp. | reverse complement strand
TTTGACTTGATGTTTCTTTTACATCTGCGCTCTATTTCAACACCCTTGTATCTATACTGAGATTTAACAAAATTGGCATAATATGCAGCGTCCTCTTTTTCGGCGCACATTTTTGTATATTCATAAACATAGAGTTTATGAATATTATGAGTCAATTCACGATATCCACTTCCCATAGAAGTATCATCATAAGATATGCGTTGCAATATTCTGACACTCATTGTTCCTTCCCTCAGCATGAAATCTGTCTTGGGAAGCACATGGTCTTGCCCGTGCATAACGACAGGAACTATATCAGCATGAAGAAGTTCAGCTAGATAGAACGCTCCCTTATGGAAACGATGCACCTTATGGTCTAGAGACCTTGTACCTTCAGGGAATATACATATAGAATATCCACGACCGTAAAGAGACCTCAATTCATCAATATGTGCATCTAGTCCATCAGATGCAGGCAAGAACTCAGCATGATGTATCACAGAACCGTAGAAATGATTATTCCATGCCCAGTTATTGGTAAGGAATATCACTTTAGGACATAACGTCATAAGGCATAGCGTGTCGAGATGACTTAAATGGTTGCTTATTATCACAGCCGGTTTATCAAACTTCTCCCCAAAAAGGTTATCTAGTCTGAACTTCACTCCAGGAATCTGATTTATAATAAACTTAGCCATCTTAAACAACAGCTTATGATAGCGCAGTTTTTTCTTCTCTGTATTCTTACCTATATGGAAATAAAACCACGTAAACGGAAGCAGAAAGAAATACATAATTACAAGGAAGAAAAGCATTGAGCCCAAAGAATAGGCAAAACGCCTTAAAGTAAGCGGAACTTTACGTATCTTAGAATTCTTGACTGTAAGCAAACGGAACACCAAAGGAGGAAGATAATATGCCATTATAACAACCGTGAACATGCCAATTATGGTAACGGTAGCCAAAGAGCGCAAAGCTGGATGATGAGCTATGACAAGACTGCCAATACCAATAAACATGATAATAGCAGAAATCGCTACACTACGCTTGTAGGAAGCAAGTCGTTTCTTACCTGTAGCATATTCATACATCAGTCCCTCTGTGATGAATATCGTATAATCGTCACCCTGACCGAATATGAACGTTGCAAGAATGATGTTGACGATGTTAAACTGAACACCGAAAATATTCATAATTCCCAATATCCATACCCAACTGACTGCTAGCGGGAGAAACGACATCAACGAGAGTTCTATCTTTCCAAAAGAAAGCCATAGAAAGAAGAATACCACAAAACCGCAGACTAAACCTATATAGTTAAATGATTGGTTTAAAAGTATTACCAATTGATTACCAATGTCTTTTGAAGAAAAGACATAACAATTAGCTGAATTTATCTTTTGTCTTATTTTAGATGAATCTTTTACAGAAGTTAGGTAGTTAACTATCTTGCAGTTGCCTTTATCTTGTAATATAAAAGTATCATCGAGCAACTTTATTATAGGGTTGAAATAAGTAATACCCTTAACATTGTGCTCATCGTTTATCATATCATAGAAAGGCTTGAACGCATCAGATGAATATCCCTGGGAAGCAGCCTCTTTCTTTATCTTCGCAACAAGAGACTTTCCCTTTCGATGTTTCCAGTAGTTATTCCATCTTACCAAAGCCTCACGTTGCATCATCTCTGTTGGAGCAAAATTACCAATTCCGCTGATCTTGCAGCCTGAACCCTGAACTACCTTATCAATATGTTCATTAGCATTAAGAGCCTCATCAAGAGTTCTGCCTTCGGCAACTGCATACAAAGGAGCCTCTGACTGCATACCAGAAAGCATTTTCATATCTCGCTTCTGGTCAGCAGTCATATAATTGATATGAGTTAGGTCGCTGTCAAAAGACGTGCGAAGGGAAAAATATCCAAGTATCAAAGTTATAATGACAACAGACGGAAGTACATATCTGCGTGTAGCACCTGTACTTATAAAGTTTTCAACCCATTCTATCAGTCTCCCTACAAAACTACCCGTATCATTGTTAGTATTTTGCTTGCACTGTCGGGCATATAACGGAAGAAATACAAGCACAAATAATATTGTACCAACAAGCATGAGTGAACCGAATATACCAAGGTCTCTCATTGCCTGAGCGTCAAGCCATACAAGACACAGGAAAGCTGCAACAGTAGTGATGTTACCTATCAACAAAGGCGGTATCATCTCCTTCAACGCAGCCCTTCGGTCATGGACTTCACGTATATGATCAAGGAAATGTAACGGATAATTAACGGCAATACCAATTATCACAGAACCGATACCAAGTACTATTATCGACACTTCATCATTGAAGACGGCCATTCCAGCTATAGCAAACAACCAACCGAAGGCTAATGATATACCTATCCAAAGAATGTCACTGATTTTACGATAATGCCACCACAATATCAGCAGTATCAAAACGGAAGCAATAGACACGGCAATTAATGAATCAGACTTAATCTGATTGGCATTGCTGACGGCTATCAAAGGCGCACCAATAGCACTGATATGAATATTAGGATATTGTTTCTGAGTCTTAGCAATGGCACTGTCAAGCATTTCTGCTATCTCGCCGTTCTCATGGGTTTCGCTGGAGCCATATTTACTGTTCATCGTTATTATAGACATTCTTCCATCTTCAGAGAACAGATAACCGTCTATTATCTGAAATTTGCTGTTAAGTTGGAAGTTCTGCATTCTCTTCATAACAGGAGAAAATAGATGAACAGGATCGTATTTCATATTCTGCATAGCCATTCCGGCAGCAGGCAGCATAAGGAGTTTCTTATTTTCCTCAAGTTGGGTTTTCACGTAATTGTCATCGCTAAGAAGCGAGTCGATACGACAATAGTCTGATTCTGTAAGGAAATAGGGATAATTCTGTCCAACAAACTGAATTATATCAAACACCTTTGTCTCGTTAATGCTCACCTGTAAATCATCAATCAACTTACTGCCGGAAATTTCTCTACCAACCATTTCCATAGCATTTTCAAGACTATCGGCATCAACAGTGCGTGAAGAATTCTTTGCTGTGAACATCACGGCAATTCTGTTTTGCAAAGCAATACGCTGATAAACATCCTGATACTTCTCGTTCTGCGCATTATGCGGAAGAAACTTCGCGATGTCCTCTTCATAATGGATGCCCGTTGCAAGAATAATTGCAACTACGCAGAATATAAACAGTATAAGTGATGCTATAACTTTATTCTTTGACAATATATCGTATATCTTCAACATTTTAACGACTTATATATAAGTTTGGGTAAATAATAAAACAGCGCTCCCATACACAGCAAGGTGTTTAGGATGCTTATCCTGAAGAAATCATATCCAGGGCGGAAATGCGTCACACGTTCTTCAGGTGAAGGGTAATAAACACGTACACCAACCTGACGTATATCTATGTCATGCCAAGCTGAAAATACTAACAACTCCAATTCAGCTTCATATCGTGACGTGAATATCCACGAGGCATTAATGCGACTAATTGGATAAAGACGGTAACCGCTTTGTGTATCGTCCAATTTCACCAAAGTCTGTACACAAAACCAGAAATTAGAAAACTTATTTGCAAACGTATTGCCACTAGGCATATTGTCTTCACATAGATTTCTCACACCTATTATCAAAGCTCCAGGATGTTCACGATAAGCATTTATAAGAATAGGCATATCTTCGGGGAAATGCTGTCCATCGGAATCTATTGTAACGGCATTATTGAAGCCCATACTCAATGCTTTTCTGAATCCGCATTTAAGAGCATATCCCTTTCCACGATTATGTTTATATTCAACTACCGTTAATGGAAAACCGATATCCTGCAATATGCGATGCGTGTCATCATCACTACCATCATTGACAACAATGATATTCTGAGTTATTCTGTATATGCGCGACAACACATCGGCTATAGTTCCTGAATTATTGTATGTAGGAACTATAACGCATATCTTCTCACTGTTCATAAACTCAGCTGTATCGTTCATCACAGGCAATTATATATTATTGAGAACTTTGTGTATATTTTGTTTTCATCTGTTATCATTCCTTTTATCTTCAGCATTTCGCCGTCTTTTTCCATTCTGTCTATGCAGACACTGACACAAGGACTTTCTATGGGAGATATAGGACTAACAAACTTCAAGTTCTTTACCATGTAAAGACTTAGAGACTTATTCATAATATGTTCGGATATCTCGCTGATAATCTTTATTATACAGACCCCAGGAGTTATTGGATTTCCAGGGAAATGGGCATGATATATTATATGATCGGCATTAAACTCTATGCAAGCCTTCCTACCGTCATCGCTCCATGCCTTTATGGTATACATATCATTGAGCAACTTCATAATCCTTGTCTTTTAACTCTTCCAAAGTGTATGTTATGTTGTATTTCTTATTTTCAAGTATCACGCTTGTATCATCACGCCTTATCACCTTACTATGGTTTTCCTTTTCCAAATCATCTTCTGTAGCTGAGAAAAGGTATTCAAGGTCAGACTTCAAGACTTTCCGTATATACCATTTGTCCAAGAAGGAGATAACACTTACCAATTCAACTTTACGCCTGTCTGAACTAACACTGAAATTCAATGCACTGATACCAAACTCATTCATCAATGCACATTTGATTCCTCCATCAGAATCGGATTTCATCACGAGTATTCCACTAACATCAGCATCTTTAACACCAATGTTCATCTTATACTCCTGTCTAGCTGTACTGTCTGCGCATCCAACAATATAATGCTTCTGAGCATGCAATGTAACACAAAACAGCAGCAGACTACTTAACAAAAAATATTTGGTCGGGGATGTTTTCATTTGTTTTTACGCCTGAAAGGGTTATTACTGTTGAATCACCAGAAGTCTCGGTCATCACAACCTGTGACACCATACTGTGACGACTATTGAAATGAAGTTGCACAGTGCGAAACATCTTCTTCATCTGTGCTTTTTTAGGAGTAAGTACGGCTATCCATTCATTACCATCAACATACATCTGCGTATTAAAGTCGCCATTTGCTTTAAGGCTCTTCCCTGTAATACTGTTAATCATTATCTGCGCTATGCTATTGAATAGTCGGCTAGTCCTTATATCAATAACTTGACTTTTGGCTCCCGACTTGATGTAAACCTTTCCACCATTGATAGCAAACGTATATCTGTAAGGTGAAGTATACTCCCAACGTAACTTACCTTGATTGCTATAATACATCCTACCATACGACTTAACATTCTCGTTAAGGAAAGATACAGACTTAACCTGCGAAAAACTACTTTGTATTGTCTTTATGCTGGCAGCTGTGGTATTTATAACGCTTATCATCTTTGCCTGTTGAGCACCATTCACCTTCTGCATTTTTTGTGCTGAAACGCTTAATGCTGAATACAGCAACACTATAAAAAACAGTAACTTTTTCATATTCTTGATTTTTTATTCTCTTTATTTTGCCACAAGCACACAGCCTGCCATAATAAGTAATACTCCTGCCCAACGTGTAAAAGGGACAGACTCGTGGAAGAAAATCACTGCAGCGAACATTCCGAGTATGTAACTTAGCGATATCATAGGATATGCCATTGAAAAAGGAAAGTTCTTTATGATATACATCCACAGCAATGTTGCTATACCATAGCACACACCACAGCCCAACCAATACATGTTGGCGAGTTGACCGAATATGAAAGACAGTGACATTTGGAAGTCGCCCATCTTACGAAGGGCAAACTTAAGAAACACCTGTCCTCCACACAACAACACGCTTTGCAATATAGATAATATTATAAGTCTCATATCTTTGAGTATATTATTTCTGCTGTATCACCATTTACACTGTCATGACTAATTATTATATCCTTTATCATCTTACAGGCTTTGTCTGTTTTATCTGAAGAAAGCACCACAGCTATAGACCTGTCCTTAACATCTGACTTCGATCCTGCCTTATCAGCCTTAGAATGAAGGTCTGGAGTTATCTCGTCGTTGGCACAGACCAAAGCAGTCTTTATCTTTCCAAGTTTTATCTGCATGTAGGCATCAAGCATTCCACTCTCAAAGGAAATGTTTTTATGCGAATACGTACAGTTATATCCATGATTATGAGTATACAATCCAATCAGCGATGCTATCGTGTTATGAGTAGACTGCATGAAGTTTGTAGGCATACTTGCTGATTCTCCTTCAACAGATAATGCAGTAAGCAGTTTCTCTGAATTTTCAATACATCCCAAAGTAGTACCGTTTATTATAGCATCAGGCTTCCCAATCCCACTTATCTTTATGGCTTTCATTGCCGTAACCAGTCCACGTTTAAGAAATCTGCCGTATCTACGCGTCTTTATAGGATTAAGATATTCCAGATATTCTGTTTCTGAAACATTATCCACTTCTGCTATTACATACACATTATTCTCCATATCGTGAAAGTATTATAGATGAATCGTTTCCTCCGAATCCAAAAGAATTACACATCACATTGTCTATCTTTCCACAATCACCATTCATATATGGTGTCACGCAACTATCGTCAGCTTTTGTCCATCCTATATTTATAGGAACAAACTGATGCAGTAAAGAAAGAATGGAATACACTGCCTCTATACTTCCAGAAGCACTCGTTGTATGACCAGTATACATCTTCGTGGATGATACTGTTGGCATTTTATTTCCAAACACTCGCATAAGCGCACTGCTCTCACATGCATCATTATTTGGAGTACCTGTGCCATGAGCGTTGACATATTGTATTTCGGCTGCCTTAATGCCAGCCTCGGCAATAGCCTTTGACATAGCAAGGAAAGCACCTTCTCCGTTTTCGGATGATGCAGTCTGGTGAAAGGCATCACATGCATTGCCTGTTCCTTTAAGTTCTGCCAACACATCAGTTTTGCGTCTCTTTGCGCTATCTTCGGATTCAATAACTATATAACCTGCACCTTCACCAAGGTTTAGTCCTGCCCTATCTGCATCGAAAGGACGGCAGATATTCTGATCCAAAATCATCAACGATTTGAAACCATTAAGATGAAAACGGCTCAGACTCTCAGTCCCTCCTACAACTACAATATCTTTCAGACCAGCCTCAATCATTTCAGCACCTACTATTATAGCATTCAAAGCAGAAGAACAGGCGGTTGATATAGTTGTAGCAAAGTCAAAGTTGCCGAAATAATCAGCTATACGATTTGTACCAGATCCGCAGTCATGATTGTCAAGTATAGTTGCATTAAGATTATCGGGATAAAACTTTTCCGTTCTATCCATTCCTCCAACGGTTGTACCTGATATTAACGCCAAATGCTCAGTATCATTCAATCCGGCAGATTGCAAAGCTTCACGAACGGCAAGCATACCGAGCAAGTCTGTTCGACTCTCCATATCAGTATATGGAATATTTAGTGCCAAGCACAATTCCTCATTACTAAGTTTAACCTCACCAACAGGAAACTCGGTATGTTCTGTATCAAGATATTGTACACGGCATATGCCTGACTTGCCTTTTCTCAGCGAATCATAATTCCCGGCGACATCATTACCTATTGCCGAAACAACACCCATACCAGTTATCAATATCCTTTTATTCATTATTTCTTTCTGTTCTTCTCCACGTAATCAGCCATTACATTCACTGACTTGAATATGTTTTTCCCTTCTTTAGGGTCACTAATTTTTATTCCATAGTTCTTTTCTAACAACACGATAAGTTCAAGCGCATCAATAGAATCAAGTCCAAGACCTTCCTCACCAAACAAAGGAGCATCGTCTTCAAGGTCTGTTATTACTATATCTTCAAGATTCAGAGCCTCTATCATCTTACCTTTCAGTTCTTCTTTCAATTCCATATTATTTTTCTATTATGTAGATTTCTGCATTAAATTTTTCTTCACTTTCTGCTTCAAGCCAACCAGTGATAACACTTGTTGTCATATCGTCTGTAAGCACTCCGTCGATTATATTTTCAACAACACTTTCATCACGGCTTTCTGTCACGATGAAATTTGTCTCACCATAGTATTTATTTCTAATTGCAATCTCACCAGTAACGATATTAGGAAGAGTATATACAAACACAGCCGGACTGGGATAGAAACTTTTGCGATTGCGGATAGTGCTTTCAAACGATGTATCGGCATGCAATGACGAACTTCTGTTGAACAATACCACTGCTCGGTCCTCACAAGGAACAAACCTTGCATTGCCTTCAGCACGCAACAGTAATTCAGTAGCTATGAATCCCAACTTGCAAAGAATGTCCATCTTGAAGTATTTTGGATAGTCATTCACATACTTACGATACAATTCTGCAAGGATACCACTACCCGAACATGTAACATCAAGCAGTTTATCGTCTACCACGACTTCTGTTGTAGTTATTATTATTTTATGAACAGCTTTTTTCATATTTATCCTTTACTAAACAGCATCGCGACATTACATCCTCCAAATCCAGAAAGCAGTTTGATAAATTTCTTCTTATCTGTATGGCGATATTTATTACTTATATTTACAGGATGCGTTACTCCTATTTCATCAAAACCTCTTGTAGGCAATATAAGTCCGTTATCAAGAGCCTTCATTGAAAGTATACTTTCAAGAATTCCAGCTGCTCCCATTGTATGACCATAATAACCTTTGTATCCGTTTATAGGAGTGTCAGAAAGTCCAGCACGTGATAATGCGATACTTTCCATATCATCATTATAGACTGTTGCCGTACCATGCACGTTGACAACAGCTATATCAGCAGGCACAACCTCATCCGTCATCACATATTTTAATGCACGATAACTTCCTTCGCCTGTCCTTGACGGACCTGATATATGATTGGCGTCGTTTCTTATAGCTCCTTTCACAGCTTGCCAACCGTCAATCACATTATCACAGCGTTGATATATTATCGTTGCGGCAGCCTCACCAAGATTTAAGCCGTTTCTATTCTTGCTGAATGGATGACAAACTTCTGGCGAAAGTGCCCTGAATGACATGAATCCACTAACTATAAACGGGCTCTGTTCGTCTGCGCCTATAACAACGGCGTTATCATATTTGCTACTTTCCAGACATCGCTTTGCTACAATCTGCGCACAAACACCAGATATACAGGCATTTGACACTACTATCGGCATATTAGAATTACCAAAATGACATGAGATCACATTAGCCATAACTCCAAGCAATACACGATTATCGTCAACTCCGCATACATTTTTTTCAAGAAGTGACACGTTTCCCTTTGTTGTTGATAATACAAATATCGTTTTATCTGAAGAAGCGTCAATACCACTGTCTTCAATTGCCTTGGTTGCAGAAAGCAACACCATTTTTTCAAATCGAGTATAAGCATCATCACTGTTAATTTCAGAGATAAACATATCTTCAATCTGACCATCTTGAAAAAGTGAAGCCACAAAAGGTTCGGGAAGTTCCCATTTACCTTCATATCTTTTAAGGCATGATTTACCTTCGCAAACAGCCTTATAGTTGTCTGCGGTTGTCAACCCTAACGGTGAAGTTATGTTATCAGCGATTTTCCTTATCATTTACTTAGCCATTTCTTTTTCCATTCAGCATAGAATAACGGATTTTCCCACATCAAGTTGTATTCCTTGTCAAGAAACACCTGTACTGTATGTCCTGTAACAAGGAGTTCATCTGTTTCAGTATCGTGTATCTCATAATCAAACACTATTTTTGCAGCCTCTGTAGGACGGTATATGATGTCAATTCTAGGTTTCATTCCATATCTGATAGGCTTACGGTAATGAATATTCATATCTACCAAAGGAGCAAAACATCCATTGCCATATATCGTCATATATTCCAGACTGTATTTACGCCCGAACTCCTCACGTGCATCTTCTAGATACAAAGGATATGAACCATGCCATACAAACTGCATGGAATCAACTTCACTGAATCTTATTTCAAATTCTTTAGATGCCTTTAATTCCATTATTATAATTTTACATCTTCTGCCATTGCAATTTTCATTTCTGCAGTAGCAATGATTCTGTCACCGCATTTCACACTGGCATTGACGAGTGTTATTTCCATCACCTGTTCTGTAACGCATATCGTTGTGTGAAGAACATCACCGACTTTAGAACTTTCGCAAAATACCATATTCTTAATTCCACCGATGAAGCCTATCTGTATTCCACGTTTCAAGATATACTTATTTATATACCCTAGACGTGCAGCGCATGTCTGAGCAATGTTCTCTGCAATGGCACATTCATTCAGAACGCCATCTTCAACAAATATATTATCTTCCCTAATGGTAAACGTTGTTGATGTTTCTTTTTCATCAAAGAAAGTCAGAGTGTCTACCATTACAAAAGGTTCCTGCTGCGGTAACAGTTCGTGTATGTCTATTTTTTCCAGTTCCATCAATTCCAGAATTCAAAATAATTAAACCATTGTGTTGGACATTCATTCACTACATTCTCCAGATTATTAGCATATTGGCATGCTAGATTTTCGGCACGTTCCTTTATATTACCTTCCGTCTGTTGCAACTGCTTTATGTGTATGCGGTATTTCTTAATACCAGTCTTCATGACATTTATCGCCAGTACGGCAACTTCACGTTGTGCGGCAATGGCAAACGGACCTACAGGGAACTTTGCTTTGCATCCCATGAAATCTATATTGTAATGGCGATTACTGCCAAATATTCTATCGGCAGGCAAACTAAGTATCTCACCATTTGTAAGAGCATTACTCATCTCAAATAGATGGCTCATGTCCTTTTTTATAACTATCATGTGACGGTTTTTGTTTTCAAACATCTTACGCCTGTTCTCCATCACTGTTTCAGCTTCTCCTGCGTAGACTAGTGCATTGAAACGTTTTGACTCTGCTTCCAAAGTATAGCCAGCCACCTCATAGTTTCCTATGTGCGCACTGAGTATCACAAAACCATCTTTTGCGTCTGCAAGATTATGATACAAATCCCAATCCTCAACTTCAATATTCAGCTTACCTCCTGAATATGTATAGAAGCGATCAAGGATTATTCCCGCAAACATGCAGTGATTAATATAAGTATGCCAAAAGGCAAGCGCCATATTCTCGTTTCTGCGCCTTACGAAGAAATGATATATGGCGATATATCCCTTATGTGAAAACAACATACAGAAAGGAATCACGAAGATGCAGACAAATAGGTATACCCCACTATATGGAAGATTGCGCATCATCCATATCAGACTTAGGTGCATCCATTTAGCACCAAATGTCCTACCCTTCCATTCCTTTTCTGCACTCATATTTTCTTAGCCAACCTTTGACTGTATATAGTCACAGAAATCATTCAAGGTCTTTACACCAGCCATTTCTTCTGGCTTGATTTTAAAACCGAACTTCTTCTCTACTATTACAACTATATCCACGAAGTCAAGACTATCAATACCTAAGTCGTCTTTAAGTAATGCCTCAGGAGCGATTTTTTCTTCTTCAACCTCAAGGTCATCAATAAGGAACTCTCTAACTTTCTCTTCAATTTCGTTTCTTTCCATAAAAAATATATTGTTTGTTTTTATTATATTCTCATTTCTTACGACAGCACAGTATACTGTGTCCCTGCCCTAGATTGTCATGTATCGTTTCTACTTTCAATCCTGCCTTATCCACCAATTCCGTAAGCTCGTCAGAACCATACATCTTACTGTTTCCGTTTGCCATTGCTGCGAAATAAAGACTTATCTGCGTAAGGCAGAATGCAGCAGGCTCATATTTTTGGCGATTCCATAAAGTTTCCATTATATACATAGTACTGTCATCATCCATCACCTTCACCGCACGCTTCAATATACTAAGTATCTCTTTCTCACTGAAACAGTCAAGGAACTGGCTCATCCAGATAACGTCCCAATGTGAACTATCTGGCAAACCGTTCTTCTCATCAAGAAGGTTTGTAGCAAATGCGTGTATTCTCTCCGTACCTTCCTTACCAGAGCTATTTTCGCGCATCATTTCAAGTTGTTGTGGCAAATCAACTATCGTAACTTCTACATTCTTGTCATGCGTCACGCATTGCATTGCCCAACGACCAGTATTGCCACCTACATCCATTAATGTCTTTGGAGACGAGGCAAAGACGATGTTTAATGCCTCCTCAAAAGAACTGTCGCTGTAGAAATGGTCAAATGCAAACCAGCTAGACTTGGCTTTTTCAGGCAACGTTGAAAGTCCTTCATATATTGTAGACCAGTTGCCTAGTTGTTTCAATCCAGCAGGACGTCCTTCCTTCAAAGCCGTTTCCAAATCAAACATACCCAAATAGTTTACGTCATGATTGAAATCAACATTAACTATCGTAGCCGGATCATTTACCAGAAACCATCCAATCTTTGATATTGTAAACTTTCCGCTGTCACTGTCAACCAAGACAGTACCTATTGTAAGCGAAGCTTCCATAACGCATTTTGCCGCATATTTTGTAATACCAGCACGCTCGGCAATCTCATCAGAAGTCAGTTCCTCATCACGAAGCATTTCCAAGATACCCCATTTAAGCATCAGTCGTGACACCTGGAATACAACAGGTCCAAAGGCTATGAATTCAGCTATTCTTTGAGCCTCACGTACAGAATGCTTGTCTTTTGTGTATCTCTTTTTAAGTTCTTCTGACAGATGCATAATTATATCTTTTTAATTACAAGTGCCGAATTAGTACCACCGAATCCGAAACTGTTACTCAACACAGTGTCAACGTCTGTTTCTACAGTATGTGTAGCTAGATTCAAATGTTCACTGTATTCATCTGAATTTTCAAAGTTTATATTTGGAGCGACAAATCCGCCCTGCATCATTAATATTGAATATACGATCTCACTTGCTCCAGACATCCAACATTCATGCCCAGTCATACCCTTTGTCGATGAAACAAGGGCATGCTTTCCACGAAACATACGATCTATTGCCATTGCCTCAAACATATCACCCTGAACGGTACTTGTGGCATGTGCACTTATATAATCTACTTCATCAGCTGTAACACCTGCATCGTCAAGAGCTCTAGTCATAGCTATCACACTACCTTCATCAGATGGCTCAGAAATACCTCCACCATTTGAAGAGAAACCATAACCACACACTTCTGCCAAGATAGTCGCACCTCTATTTACGGCACTTTCGTAATCTTCCAATACCAAAGCCGCCGCACCGCCGCTTGGAATAAGTCCGTCACGATCTCTATCAAATGGGCGTGAAGCCTTTTGAGGCTCATCCATGCGCTTTGAAAAGGCATTTAATGCATCAAAGGTAGCCATACAGTAATAGTTCACTTCCTGTGCTCCACCACATAGCACTCTATCCTGCAAACCCTGCTTTATAAGCAGATAGGCAAGTCCTATAGAATGACTGCCGCTTGCACATGCCGAACTTACAGAGAAGTTCACGCCTTTGAGATGAAATATACTGCTTAGGTTCATATTTACCGTGGAGTTCATCGATTGGAAGATGAAACCAGAACCTAGCAGTTGGGTATCATGTTTTTCTGCCATTATATTGGCAGCCTCTATAACTGGGCGTGCAGAAGAGTCATTGCCAAATATCACGCCAATCTCGTTATTTTCAAGAAACTCATCGTCAATTCCAGCTTGAGTAAAAGCCTCCTTTGATGCCATATATGCAAACTCAGCCTCTTCAGATAAACCTTGTCTTAATCTACGATGTAGCAAGCCCTTCAAAAGAGGACGTTCCACAATACCCGTAAGTCCTGACTGATAACCATATTCCAGTCTATCCTTGTCAAGTCCTATTCCAGAGCGACCTGCTTTTAACGATTCAGTAACTTTATCTTTATCTGTTCCAATACATGACCAAATGCCCATGCCTGTCACCACTACTCTTCTTTCCATATAACTATTATTATCTTCGGATATATCCTC
>JAGPKZ010000119.1 GCA_018053665.1 Prevotella sp. | reverse complement strand
GTTATTAAGCTCCGTGGAATAGATATTCTTTCTGAATATCCTGAGCCAATAACGTGAAGAGCTTTTCGGTCAATGCATCAGCTACGTCTAGCGCATGCAACAGAATGCTGTCAGAGAACTGCTGCAACATGTCGTTAGCCTTCATTGGTTCTGTCTTGTACAACTTTAAATACTCTGCTTCCATCTCCTTCTGACGCTGGTCATTCTCTGCCTCTAGCTTTGAATACGCCTCGTGGATAACTGGAGCGTAAGCATTATAGTTTACCATTCCTAAGGTCATCACTTTGCGGAACTTCCAATAGGCTGAATGACTATCAGAATTGTTGTTACCAATGCTATACTGGCGTGGATATGACTTCACACCCTTATACAACGGAAGGAATACGCCTAAGTCTGCCATTCCCAATGCAACATAAGAAAGACAGCCGATAGACTGAGGTAGATCGTTGCGTACCTGCAAAATATGCGTCTGAGTGGTACGGAATATAGCTACAGGGCGATAAGGTTCCTTACCATTATTATGTAGATATGGATCGTGCTCGGTATCATTGTAATGGAATCTGAACGCGGTGCGCAAATCTGATAGGCTGATAGGCTTATCTGCCTTAGCATAAACAGGGAAATCATTGCGTGTCACATCATTCTTTATTGAAGGTGAGAACATCTTCTGCAATCCCCATACACGAGGATAATTATAGGTGGTGTCTAACTTCTCATCACGTGAATAAGCCTCATGGAAATCAAACTTGCCTTTAGCAGGATTATACAATCCGTTTTTCTCGGCAAACTCAATTAAATCGGCTGATGCCATAAAGTTCTCTTTGTCTTTAGGATCGTAATCACGATAACGGCTTTGATTGCCGGTAACGAAATAACGGTTTGCCGGTATGCGGCAAGCAAGCCAACGATGACCGCAAGCATTTTCAAGATACCAAGTTTCTTTGTCGTCAATGAAGCCGATTGCGAAACCTTCAGCCGAACCATATTCCTCGATCAGTTTAGAAAGACGTTCTACGCCTTCACGAGCTGTATGGATATAAGGCAAAACAATGTTGTAGGTGCAGTTTTCAGCGAGTCCATTTTCAACATAAGGATCGAAAGACAATGCACGGTCGCTGCTGAAGATAGTCTCAGTGCTGCTCATTCCAACACCGACAGTGTTATAGCCAGCACTACCCCATTCACCAGGAAACTGGAAATCAGGTAAAGCTGTATAGCCCAAAGCCTGAGAAGGCAACGGACAGCGGAACTTGCTATCCTTAGCAATAAATTCAGAAGGTCCGAAATGAGTGTCCTCATGGACTTCGAAATTGATTGCCATCATAGCATCAAAATCACTAGAACGCGCCAATATGCGTGATCCATCGGCTGTCATTCTGTTTCCTACAATGATAGTAGTACATTCAGAAGGTAATTTCTTGATTTCTTTCATATCATTATAATTTTAATACTCTATCTGGTTATACACCATCTTCTGGGAATCCCAAGGAGCAGGTGCACCACCTAGATATTTGTTGAACCATTCAAGATGAGCATTGTAATATACAGGCATTGAATTAAGATTACTTGGCCAATGTCCGTCATTCTTAAATACGATCAAGCGAGAAGGAATACCTAACGTCTGAAGTGTGTTGAAATATTGCAGACTCTGTGTATATGGTACACGATAGTCTTTCTCTCCAGTGATGATCAATGTAGGTGTCTTGAAATTAGAAACATACTCTGAAGGAGAGAACTTTTTATATTGATCAGAATTCCAAGGCTGTCCCTTCAAATCAAAGTTAGGGAACCAAAGCTCTTCAGTAGCACCCCACATAGAGCGCAAGTCATAAAGTCCCATCATAGAAGCAAGACACTTGAAAGGATGCTTGTTGGCCTGCAACCAGTTCATGAAGTAACCACCATAAGACCATCCCATAGCTCCCATTCGTGTAGAGTCTACATATTCCAATTTAGAAAGAGCGTCTGTGACCTTCATAACATCCTCATAAGGAGCACCACCAAAGTCTCCGCTTATAGCACGGCAGAAAGCTTGTCCACGTCCTGTAGAACCATGAGGGTTAGGATAGGCTACAACATAACCTGCACCAGGATATACCTGCCAGTCACCACGGAAGTTATCCATCCACTGTGTCTGAGGACCACCATGAACATTAACGATCAAAGGATATTTCTTTCCAGCCTCAAAACCATGAGGCTTAACGATGAACACTTCTACATCATCACCTTTAGCACCCTTTACCCACATTGTCTCTGATGGGCGGATGTCTACTTCCTGCTCTAACTCTTTATTAAGGAACGAAATCTGACGTTCCTTAGTTCCATTAGCAGAAGAAGTGTACAAAGAATTAGGCTTACCAGTTCTTGAATAAGTATAATAGAAGTTGCCCTTTGCATCGAAATCAAATTCGCTAATAGCACGATTGCTGATTACCTTATTAATCTTATGGCTCTTTACGTTTACCTTGAACAAAGGTTGGTATCCAGTATCCTCACCCAAGAAAAATATATTCTTACTGTCGCTGCTCCATTTGAAGTCATCAACCCAGTTATCGAAACTCTCTGTGAGGACAGTTTTCTCACCAGTTAGTCTGTTGATTAAAGCAAGCAAGAATCTGTCTGATTCATATCCAGGAACACGCTGCATGCGATAAGCGATATACTTGCCGTCTGGAGAATAAACAGGACTTCCGTCCCATGCTTCATTCTCAGCAGTAAGGCATTTAACCTCACCACCCTTTACAGGAACGGTCCAAAGATTGCAATTGGTATTTGCTTCCTGATGCTGAGTGCGATTGCTTACAAAGCATATTTCCTTGCTATCAGGAGAGAAGTTGAAACCAACACCTCCACCTGGCATGAAAACAGGAGATACCCATTCACCAGGAGTAACATCAGTATAAGTTTTGTCTTTCAAGTCATAAACAATGATATGCTGATATTTTCCATCTGCATATTCTGTCCAATGTCTATAAAGCAATTTATCGGCAATATGAGCCTGAACAGGTCCGTTATCAAGTTTCTTCTGTAATTCAACATTCTTCTTTCCGTCAGCTCCAGCCTCAGGGAATACATCTGCTGTAAAAGCTACATAGCGATTATCAGGAGAAAGAACAGGTGCATTTATGCCAAGTTCATAATCAGTAAGTTTTTCAGCTTTACCCGTTCCGTCACTGCAATAAAGCTGTGGAGTTCCACTTATAGACGAGATAAAATAAACACTTTTTCCGTCTTTGCTCCACATAGCATCACCACTCTTACCGTCTGTGGTAAGTTCACGTGTTGAGAAATTCTTTAAATTCATCAACGCGATATTACGATATGATTTATGGTTTTTCAAATCAGAGCGGCTATGCACATAAGCAAGTGTGTTGCCTTCAGGAGACACGGTCACACCATACACACTCTGTACACGATAGAGGTCTGAAATCTGAAAAGCCCTTTTCTGTGCCTGTAGATTCAACAAAGACATCATTACAAGTAAAATTAAACTGATTTTTTTCATATAAATATTTTTATTTATGTTCACCAATATGTTTTTCCATCCAAAGAATGTCATACCAACGGTCAAACTTCTTGCCACACTTATTGAAATGCGCCGCAAGTTTATATCCCAATTTCTCATGAAACCTCTTGCTGGCCTTAGTAAGATATTCATCGTCTTGTTCTGTGTATGTCACGCACGCGTTCATATTTAGTATACCCTGTTTGCGCAACGCTTCACTGAGAGCATCATGCAACTTTCTACCGACACCATTTCCACGAGAATTTCTATCAACATATATTGATGTCTCTACAGCCCACTGATAGGCCGCACGCTCCCTGAAAGGTCCGGCATAGGCATATCCAATCAACTTACCATTATCTTCAGCAACAAGATAGGGATATTTGGATGAAATTCTAATAATTCTATTGCGGAACTCTTCTAGTGTAGGAACATCATATTCAAATGTTATTGCGGTATGTTCTACATACGGGCCATATATGCCCAACAATTCTTCAGCATCATCTGCTGTAGCTAAACGTATAATCATTTTTATTCTCCATTATAATATATATGACGCAAAATTAATTATTTCTTACGAAACAAAGACAGTAAGATTGAAAAAATGCAGATTTTATTTCTAAAAATAATATTTTTATGTAACTTTGGCACTCAAAAACAAAACAACATTATGGATATTTCAATCTACAC
>JAGPKZ010000009.1 GCA_018053665.1 Prevotella sp. | reverse complement strand
TCATATATAGAAATTTTGTAAATTGTAGTAATATAGAAACATTAGCAAATTTCATTAACAACATGGTTTCTTTAAACTTTACTTATGCAAAGGTAATTTATTTTTTCTATTCTTATTTGTTTTATTTCATAATTTTGACTTGTTGTGTAGCCATCCCTATAAATATAGTATAGAATAATGCGTTGGCGTAATTAGAACAATAACAAATTCATGTTTAAGAAGTCACACATATTGTCGATTTCTTTCATTTGCAATAACAAGACGCATACTTAGATATGCAGAGGCCCCCTAGTTTTTTTTTAATAAGTTACGTAGCTACGTTATAGCTTTATATTATTAGTAGTCAATATTTTACGACAACAAAATGAAAATCTTAGCTACGGCAAGCTACGTGCTAGTTACGTAATTTATTGCGTTTTACAAAGTAATGCAGTACAATATGATAACAAACGCTATGCAAAACATCGTATATTGCAATGCATTGCTTAGTAAAACGCAAAAAGTAACTTGACTTTTTACCATTATTAAATCTTCATGCATGCAAAGTCACAATTCTCTATATAGGTTTTTCGAAAAAGTAAGCGTTAAGTGACTATGGGCTAACTATCTGACGCTAGAAAAAACGGAAAAATATTTGCGTGCGAGCGTACATTATATATTTAGATATATTTTTAAGTATTATCAGGTTTGATAAGTATAAAAACGCTATTTTATGACGTAGCTAAAACGTAGCTTAACGTAGCTAAATTTTTTAACAACAAGTCGCCGATGCTTTATAAATCAATTATTTAGAGTGTTTACGTAGCTTCGTATCTAAAAATAAGAATTTCGCTAGAGGAAGCTGAGATATTTGGATATTGTTCCTCTCAAAACACCTAATTATGATGGTTATAAGTTACATGTGGTATGTGGAGTAAGTCACCGTGGTTAATTTAGTGCTCTTACTATCATGAAATATATCAATTACATTAATAACAAACCAATTAAGCTAGTCAAATAAATTTGCACTCATTTAATTCCGCCAATAGCTAGAATATAACCTAAATCCTAAGTAACGAAATTTCTATTGGTTTTTAGTGCTTTTAACAAAAAATATTATAGGTAATATTTTTTGTTTTGATGTCTTAAGTTTCATAGTAATGTATCTAACAAATAGACAGCCAAATTCTATTAAATATTTATATACGCTAATAAAAGTGGATTAATTATTTTCATATTCTTTCAAATTGTATTATCTTTGCAGAAAGAAAGTAGTGCTCCGGCTCTGCCGCTGGCATTTTATGCGAGAGGAAAGTCCGGGCAGCATAGAGCACTTCACTTCCGAAAATAGAAGCTATTGGTGACAGTAGGTGTCGACAGAAGAAAATAACCGCCTTTTTTGAAACTTGCAAGTCTTGACTTGTAATGTCTTATAAGGTAAGGGTGAGAAGGTGGTGTAAGAGACCACCAGATGGCGGGTGATCGTCATGCTGTGTCATCTGGAGGCTGCAAGTTCATGTATACCGCAGGCAAAGAGTTGCTCGCTCGATTAACTTCGGTTTACTGCGGAGGGTAGAACGCTTGAGCCATGAGGTGACTCATGGACTAGATAAATGACAGAGCTTCATATTTTTGTATGAATACGGAACCCGGCTTATCAGGGCACTACTTTCCTTTTATTTAAATACCGAAAATCAAAAAATCTAAACAATATGGCATTTACTCTAAATGAAATGAATCGTGAAGTTGACGATTTGCAACAGATGGTATTTCGAAGAATCGAGATATGGGATAGTAATAATGATTTTCCCCAAATGAATGACTTTGGAATAAGTAAAGAATCTCTTACAGATTATCTTTTTGATAAGCAGGCCATTATTGATACAATAGGCAGCGAGAGATTTCAATATACACTATTGGGCTTATTTGTGGTTTTACCTATATTCATTGTTGCATGTTTTCCTGATTCAAAATTACCGTTTGGTACAAATACGGCTTTAATAGCTGGTGTTGGTGGGGTAGTGTTATTCGGACTTTATAGGTTGATTATGAAAATGATCATCAATATTAGACTTAAAAAAATATACGATTTAAAGCATGAAAGTTACATACAAAAAGTACTTTCATATAGACAAAAATAAACTATTTTAATTTTTACAATATGGAATTACCTGATTTTTTAAGTTACAAAGATAAGTTCTCTACATCAGGATTTATCGAGAAGATATCAAGAATAGCTAAAAGAGCTGGTGTAAAACTAGTTTATTCAGCATTGATTTTATATTATACTCTCGAAAGCGATAAAGTTAGTACAAAAGAAAAGGCTATTATTATAGGTGCACTCGGTTACCTTATTAGTCCTCTTGATTTGATGCCTGATGCCATCCCAATAGCTGGATTGAGTGATGATTTAGCAGTCCTATTTTATGTAATACATAAAGTATGGGGAGACGTGAGTGATGTTATAAAATTGAAAGCTAAAGAAAAACTTTCAAAATGGTTTGATGAGGATGAAATAGAAGCAGTGAATCATTTATTTGATGAAGATCCAACAGATACACCTGTGTAAGATAAATAAAGACTTTATTTAAAAGAAAAAGGTTGAGAAATAAATCTCAACCTTTCTTTTGAGGTACCTAGCAGAGTCGAACTGCTCTGCACGGTTTTGCAGACCGTTACCTAACCGATCGGCCAAGGTACCATGCTTTTGTTTAGCGTGTGCAAAGGTAAAACAAAAGTTTTATATCACCAAATTTTTCTTTTACTTTTTTTGCTTATTTCTGCATTTATCATAGAATGCACAGCCTGCACATTTATAATCCTTACATTTAATATTGTCTTGAACAGATTTATAACTTCGCAGTACTGCATACAGTATTGCAGCGAAAATAACTATTCCTATTATAATATATTGTAATATCATATGTTTTATTTTTTTGATGTAAATACTGTAAACGATAAACAGGATAATCAAGCTATATCGAATATTGTTACCTAATTCACTTGTGTGTTCTACAAAGATAAAATAAAATTCTCAATAAAGAAACTATTATTTAAAAAGTTTTTAATTTATACATCGTAGCATCTTTATTATATAATGTATTACGTTCATATCTGAATAATCACAGTTAATAATATAATCTGTGAAGAGTCGATTCTCTTAAATAAGAGCATTATCGGGGAATTTGTCTTCTTTATAAAAACAAATATAATCAGGATTATGATAAATAACGATAACCATAAGGCATTAGTACCTATAATATTCATAATATATATTCGTCTATACTTTCTCGTTCAGACTAAAAATAAAATAATAGAAGATACTTTGCTGAGTCGAACTGCTCTGCACGGTCGTATGATAATGGAAATAATGAATATCTTATAAAACTAAATTAATAACAGTAGCTTAATCAAATATTGATTATTGTAGAAAGATGTCCTAAGCCTCTATTAAAATAATGTTTTTAATGTCCTAAGTATATAAAATGGTTATACGTATAAACAAAAAAAATTGATTGTCTCACGACAACCAATCTTTTCTTAACCTTAATAATCTAATACCATGAAAAACACGATGCAAAGGTAATAATAGTTTTGTTACCTGCAAATATTCATATGATATTTATAATGATTTTGGTGTATATTTAACACTTTTAGGGTTCCATTTTAATGTTGTTAACGATTTTGTGGAGTTATCGTTATCTTTGTCTTCTATAAACACTTTAGGTTGTAATTGTATCACTAAAATATCAGATGATGAAATATTTTGTTGTAAAATGATACTATTGCCATTCTTTGGTATGGGGATTGTGATGTCTATTTTCATTGGCTCCCATTTGTAATTAAAGAAACATATACTACTCTCTTTTTCTTTATCTGCAGTATATGTGCGAACCATGCAAAGCAGACTGTCGCTGCCATCAACTGGTAATTTCTTTATTGTCATTTTCATTGCCGAACTTAATTTTGCTGACAAGAAATCGTTGGTTATGGTATCAATAGATGATGTCTCACCTAGCATATTTTTGATATCGCTTTTTACTTTCATCTCTAAATAATCTAAAGATTCGGTACGACTGTTTTTATCCATATATCCAACAATAGAGTCAGGCATGCTTAGCCATAGATTGCGCATGCTTTGAGCATTGACATTAACTAAAACAGAAAACATCAAAAATAAACATATTATAGTTTTTCTAATCATAATAGTTGCAATATTACCTATTTTTTTTCAATTGTGCAAATGGGTGAAGATTGTTTTTAATATTTAACTAGATTTTATTGGTTTTATCATTAAGGTATCAAATATTATTGTTATTTTTGCATGACGATATAATAAATTAAATCAAAAAATATGGCATTATCAAAAAAAGACATTAGGCAAATTGAAGCTCACGGAATTAGCGAAGAACAGGTAACATACCAACTGAAGCAGATAGAAAAAGGCTTTCCTTTTCTTAAGCTAGAATCAGCTGCGTCAATAGATAAAGGAATTATTGCTCCCAAGCAAGAAGAACAAGATAAATATGTAAATATATGGAATGATTACAAAGATCAAGGACGCAAAATAGTTAAATTTGTTCCTGCCAGTGGTGCTGCAAGTCGTATGTTCAAGAATATGTTCGCTTTTCTGAACGCAACCTACAATGTTCCTACAACAGATTTTGAAAAGGATTTTTTTGATAATATTAAGAAATTCGCTTTTAAAAAAGAACTTTGCGACAAATGCAAAGCTAATGACAACAAATGCATTACTAAGTTAACGGAAGAAGGTAACTATAAGCATATTATTGCTAATATGCTTAATGAGAACGGG
The DNA here is from genome assembly GCA_018053665.1 of Prevotella sp. Classification (GTDB taxonomy): domain Bacteria; phylum Bacteroidota; class Bacteroidia; order Bacteroidales; family Bacteroidaceae; genus Prevotella. The sequence goes on along the minus strand of JAGPKZ010000009.1, from coordinate 39,472 downwards.
CTTAACTATGGTAATTTGCCAAAGGGACTACTACTCTTCCATAATTATGAAGATGGTCCTAGAACACCTATGGAAGAGCATCTTGTTGAAGCAGCATTATATGCAAGCAGTAAGGGTAAGGCAAATGTGCATTTCACCGTAAGCCATAGTCATCTTGAATTGTTCAAGGCTAAAGTAGCTGAAAATATAAATAAGTATTCAGAGAAATTTGGAGTGGAATACAATATTACTTTCTCTGAACAGAAACCAAGTACTGATACAATTGCTGCAAATCCAGATAATACACCTTTCAGAAATGAAGATGGTAGTTTGTTGTTTCGACCAGGTGGTCACGGTGCATTAATTGAAAATCTTAATGAGATAGACGCTGATATAGTCTTCGTTAAGAATATAGACAACGTTGTACCTGACAGATTAAAAGGGCAAACGGTTAAATATAAGCAAATTTTGGCCGGAATATTAGTTGATTTACAGAATAAGGCTTTTGAATATCTCAGACTGCTTGATTCTGGTAAGTATAATCATGCTAAACTGGAGGAAATAATAAGATTCTTACAACGTGATTTGTGTTGTAGAAAGCATGATATAAAGGATCTTGAAGATGCCGATTTAGTAATTTATTTGAGAAAGAAGTTAAATAGACCAATGCGTGCCTGTGGAGTCGTAAAAAATGTAGGTGAACCTGGTGGTGGTCCATTCCTTACATATAATCAAGATGGTACAGTAAGTCTGCAAATATTAGAAAGTTGCCAGATTGATACAAATAATTCTGAATATATGGATATGTTTAAGAATGGCACACATTTTAATCCTGTAGATTTAGTCTGTGCAATAAAAGATTACAAGGGAAATGATTTTAATCTCCCAGAATATGTAGATAGAAATACTGGCTTCATAAGCAGCAAGAGCAAAAACGGCATGGAACTGAAAGCTTTGGAATTGCCAGGATTATGGAATGGAGCAATGAGTGATTGGAATACTGTTTTCGTAGAAGTTCCTTTGGAAACATTTAATCCTGTCAAGACCATTAATGACTTGCTTAGAGATCAGCACCAGTAATTAAGTATAATTGGTGGCTCGAGTTAGTTGTGACGCAAAAATGAAATCGAATAATGAGTAAAAAATTTGAATTTACACAATCAGAGCTGGACGAGACACGAGAAATCATGTCTCATCTAAAGGAAACCATAGGTGACACTTTGAAATCTGATGATGAAGATAAATTAAAACAACATCTGAAGAAAGCTGTATATGACAACCAGATGCAAAGAGATGTATTTGGCTTAAATCCTATATTGCATGCTTTGAAAACAGCACAGATAGCTGTTGATGAAATCGGACTCAAAAGAGATGGAGTGCTTGCCACCCTACTCTATACACTTGTTGTAAACAACTACTCTACAATAGAGGAAATGCAAGATAAGTTTGGCGAGAGTGTGGCTCATGTAATACGCGGATTAGTAAGAATACAAGATTTGTATAAACGAAATCCAATTATTGAAAGTGACAATTTCAGAAATTTGCTCATTTCGTTTTCTGAGGATATGCGCGTAATACTTATCATGATTGCCGACAGGGTTAATCTGATGAGGCAAATTCGTGACACCGATGCGGTTGAAGAAAAGCATCAGGTGAGTGAGGAAGCCAGCTATCTGTACGCCCCACTCGCCCATAAACTTGGCTTGTATAAGTTAAAGAGTGAACTTGAAGACTTGAGCCTTAAATATCTTGAACATGATGCTTATTATATGATTAAGGAGTCGCTTAATGCGACAAAATCTGCACGTGACGCATATATTAAGAAATTTGTTGGACCAATAAACGATAAACTTACATCAACAGGACTACAGTATCATCTTAAAAGCCGTACAAAAAGTATCCATTCTATTTGGCAAAAGATGAAAAAGCAAAAGTGTGGTTTTGATGGTATATATGATTTGTTCGCAATAAGAATTATAATAGATACTCCTATTGAAAATGAAAAAATGCAGTGTTGGCAGGTTTATTCCATAATCACTGACATGTATCAACCTAATCCTAAACGACTTCGTGATTGGTTAAGTGTTCCTAAGAGTAATGGCTATGAAAGTCTTCATATAACTGTTCTAGGGCCTGAGAATAAATGGGTTGAAATACAGATCAGAACAGAGCGTATGGATGAAATAGCTGAGCATGGACTTGCTGCCCACTGGCGTTATAAAGGTGTAAAGAGTGAGGGGGGCATTGATGACTGGCTGGCAAACATAAGGGCTGCCTTGGAAAATAATGACGATTTGCAATTGATGGATCAGTTCAGAATGGATTTGTATGAGGATGAAGTTTATGTGTTTACGCCTAAAGGTGATTTGCTTAAATTCCCTAAAGGTGCTACAATTCTTGATTTTGCTTATTATATTCATTCAAATATCGGTAACACATGTGTTGGTGGAAAAATAAATAGTAAGGTTGTCAGTTTCAGAGAGGTATTGCATTCTGGAGATACAGTCGAAATACTTACACAAAACAATCAAAAACCCAAAAGGGATTGGTTGAATATTGTAAAAAGTTCTAAGGCAAAGGCGAAAATACGTTTGGCACTGAAGGAAACTCAGGCTAAAGACGGGTTGTATGCTAAAGAGCTGATTGAGAGAAGATTCAAAAATAAGAAAATAGAGATCGAAGAAAGTGTGATGTCTCATGTTATTAAAAAGATGGGATATAAGGAAAATTCTGATTTCTATAAGGATATTGCCGATGAGAAACTTGATCCAAATGTAGTAATAGACAGATATATTAAGACTCGTGACCATGATCTTAATGTAAACGCCTCCAAACCTACTGAAAGTGCTGAAAACTTCGCTTTTGAAAATCCAAACGAAGAACTAACATATAAAAATGACGATGTACTTGTAATTGATAGAGACCTGAAAGGTATTGATTATAAGTTAGCACAATGCTGTCGTCCAATATATGGTGACGATATATTTGGATTTGTTACAGTTACTGGTGGAATAACAATTCACAGGAAATCATGTCCGAATGCACCTGAACTTAGAAAAAGATTTGGCTATAGAATTGTAGACGCTAAATGGAGCGGAAAAGGTTCTAATCAGTATTTTATCACATTACGTGTAATAGGCAATGATGATATTGGTATTGTAAGCAATATAACGAATATTATATCTAAAGAAGATAAACTAACAATGAGATCTATAAATATTGACTCTCATGATGGATTGTTTAGTGGAAATTTGGTTTTGATGATAGAAGATACAGGTAAACTTAATGCACTTATAAAAAAGTTGAAGACTGTAAAAGGTGTAAAACAAATAATAAGAATATAAGTATTATGAAGAAATTTATCGTTGGTTTGTTCTTGCTTTTTTTTGCTTGCCAATTAAATGCCATAACCTATACAAAGGCAGATAGCATAAGAGTTGTAAAATTGCTTGAAGATGGATTACGACAAAACAAGAACACTAACCTGATGATTTATTATGCACGCAGATTAGAAGGTATTCCTTATGTTGCAAAGACGCTGGAAGTAAACCCAACAGAACAGTTAATTGTAAACTTGCGACAATTGGATTGTACTACATACGTCGAAAATGTACTAGCATTGACGTTATGTGTCAAGAATTCATCTGTAAGTTTTAAAGACTTTTGTCGAAATCTCCAAAAGATAAGATATGATGAGGGTAATATTAGATACACCTCTCGCTTACACTACTTTTCTAATTGGATTGCAAATAATACTAAAAATGGTTTTGTCTCAGAAATTCAAAAGAATAGACCGCCTTTTACTTCCATTCAAGTAGTGAATACTAACTATATGACAAATCATATTGGAAGTTATCCTATGCTAATGGCCCATCCTGAATGGCTCGAGAGCATAAGTGCTATGGAGAAAGAACTTTCTGGCAAAAGATACAGATATATTCCTAAAAACATGATTGCAAATACAATATTGTGTAGAAATGCAATTAAGGATGGTGATATAATAGCTATAATAACATCAAAGTCTGGACTTGATACAAGTCATATTGGTATTGCCGTATGGCATAGTGATGGATTGCATCTTTTAAATGCTAGCCAGATTAGGAAGAATGTAGTTGAAGAACCAATGACTCTGCATGATTATATGAAAAAACATTCAGCACAAATAGGAATAAGAGTTATTAGAGTAAGATGAATTTTAGCTTTTCTTGTGTCCGAAATTGAAGCCAATATAAAAATTCAAACTTCCAAAAACACTATTTGTGTAGAAATTTGATTTGTGATAATTATATGCATGTAGTATGGCACTTGAACCTATATACCACTTAGTATTATTCCAAACGATTCCAAAACGAGTAACACCGTCGATATTAAAATTATCAAAATTGAAATCACGGAATGTAAAATTCTTATGGTCAGAATCTCCGCTTGAATGTTTATATGCTAAAGCTAATGAAAGTGATGCGTTGAAAAGACAATTTCTAGCAAAAACCCAATTATATCCGTACCCGAATTGTAATGACAAATCATCATAATTCACTTCACCTTTAACAAGTGAGCTGTCAAAAACAGATTCTGTCAATTCTTTGCCAAGATATTTATTCATTGTTTCTGCCAAAGCCTCCCAATCAACACTAAGTTTTTGACTAGTATATCCAATACCAAAGAGCAACGAACCCGCACTTATGCGCTGGCATGTGCTTTGACTATAAGCTGCAGGATATGAAAACTTATGATGATTGGTAATGTAATATAGACTAAATCCCTTTATACCTGATTTAATACCACTAAAAGGTGCACCGTCAATATTACTGGTGTTATAGCCTTTTTCAAGGCTCAAATTACTAATATGGTAGTCATCTCCTGATGTCCTATAAAAAACATCTAACCCAATTTGATTACTATAAAGGCTTACATCAAATTCGTGTTTGTTGTTTGAACCGCCCACATGTGAGATATCAAGAGTATAACCAAGAAAAATCCAACGCCATCCAAAATAAGGCCCAAACTTAACACTTAAGTCTGGATTAAATGTTACCGTCATATTTTTACCGGTTCTCAACTTGTATATTTCATAGGTGTTTGTATTCTGAATCATGAAGGCATAATTATAATGTTGTGGTTCAATATAATTTGTGTCTATGCGAGAAAAATCCTTTACTATATCATAAAGACGATCAAGAAAATTATTCTTTAAGTGCTTTCCATATTTTTTAACAGGCAGTTGTGTACTGTCTGAAACAATTGAGTCACAAATGTTATGTCCGTTGTTATCGGCATAAATTTGCTGGACTTGCAGTATGAAGAAAGCAAATATAAATATATATTTTCTCAAAGCCAAAATAGAGTTTATAGTTTTCCCAATATTCTATCCATAACCCAATTCACTGGAGTTGCACTGACACTTGTACACGTACACGATCCAAACCCTTGAAGGTCTTCGATTACAGATTTGATAATTGGTAATTGAACATAAGGTGGATTTGGAACAATAATATTTATATTTCCTTCACTGGTAACTAATTTTATAGGATCATAGTTAAATACAGAAAAAGATACAGAACCTTTGTCCCCTATTATTTCAATGCAATCTTCCTTGGCACTTTGATGACCAACAAAACACCAAGATGCACTACCAGGTAGACCGCTGTCAAACAAGAAACACGCACTAATAGTATCTTCTGCTTTGTATAAGTGGGCACGATTGGCGCAATAACCATGAGCACGGGTTATTACTCCGAATAACTCTTGGAGAATATCCAATTGATGAGGAGCTAGGTCATAAAAGTATCCACCTCCTGCGATATCTGGCTGTAAACGCCAAGGTAGGGATTCACGACTATTGTAGTCAAGATAACGTGGTGGAACAGAAAACCTTATCTGCACATTAGTTATTTCACCTATTAATCCATTATTTACAATATCTCTTACACGTTGAAAATATGGTAAATAACGGCGATAATAGGCCACGAAACATGGTATTCCGGTTTGCTCGCTAATTCTGTTTATGCGTGCACAGTCCTCATAGCTGGCTGCAAGAGGCTTTTCTACATAAACAGGTTTGCCTGCTTTCATAGCCATTATTGCAAATGTTGCATGACTTGAAGGAGGTGTAGCAATATAAATTGCATTTATGTCTGGATCATCCACGAGTTCCTGTGCATCTGTATACCATTTGCGTATATGATGTCTTTCTGCATAAGAACGAGCTTTTGACTCGCTACGACTCATAACTGCTTCGACATGTGAACCATCAACTTCATCGAATGCAGGTCCCGATTTTTTCTCGGTAACCTCACCGCAACCAATAAACCCCCAACTTATTAACTTCATATATAATGCTATTTAAGATGCAAAGATAATATTTTTTATTATCTTTGCAAACAAAAAGAAACTCAATATGGAAATAAAGAAATCAGAATTCGTAATATCCGCACCATTAGTCAGTAAGTGTCCAACGGATGACAAGCCTGAATACGCTTTCATCGGAAGATCAAATGTGGGAAAATCAAGTCTTATAAACATGCTCTGTAATAATAAAAAACTAGCGAAGACTTCATCAACTCCTGGTAAGACTTTGCTGATAAACCATTTTATTATAAATAATGAATGGTATATTGTTGACCTGCCAGGTTATGGATTTGCCAAACATTCAAAATCTATAACGCAGAGATTGGGAAAGATGATTTCATCATACATATTGCAACGTGAACAATTAGTAAATGTTTTTGTACTTATTGATGTAAGACATGAACAGCAAAAAATAGATCGTGAGTTTGTAGACTGGCTTGGTGAGAGCAATGTACCTTTCACTATAATATTTACAAAGGCAGACAAACTTGGACCTGGTAAGGCAAGACAGAATGCACAAGATTGGATGAATAAGTTGACGGACAGATGGGAAACCCTACCACCATATTTCATAACATCTTCAGAAAAGAAAAATGGAAGAGATGAAGTGCTAAATTACATAGACGGAATAAATAAAAACGTATAAATGGCACAAATACCATATCTTGACGTACAGAATTTGACGAAGAGTTTTGGATCGCAAGTATTATTCGATAATATATCATTTTCTGTAAGTGAAGGTCAAAAGGTTGGACTTGTTGCAAAAAATGGAACTGGCAAGTCTACCCTATTGTCTATATTGACAAATAATGAAGGTAAAGATTCAGGAAGTCTCATATATAAAAATGATCTTAAGATTGGTTATCTAGAGCAGAGTCCTATATTCAATCATGATGAGAGTGTGCTTGAAGCTTGTTTTAATCATGAAAATTCGGAAGAACTAGTTATTAAATATAAGCAGATTCTTACACAATTAAAGATTAAAAATTTTGATCAGTTGATGGGACAGCTCAGTGGAGGTCAACAAAAACGCGTTGCCTTGGCAAATGTGCTCATCACAGAACCTAATTTCATTATAATGGATGAGCCTACTAACCATTTGGATCTTGAAATGATAGAATGGTTGGAAGGGTATTTAAACCGAGGCACCAAGACGTTGCTGATGGTTACGCATGACCGATTTTTCCTTGACAGAGTATGTAACACCATATTAGAGTTAGATAATGAGCAGATTTACACATATCGTGGGAATTATAGCTATTATCTTGAAAAAAGACAAGAGAGAATAGACAATACTAGGAGCGAGATTGCTAGAGCCAATAATCTTTATAGAACAGAATTGGAATGGATGAGAAGGATGCCACAGGCTCGTGGACATAAAGCTAAATATCGTGAGGATGCTTTTGACGATCTACAGGCTAAAGCTAAACAACGCATTGAAGACCGTCAGATTAGATTAAAAGCAGGCAATGTTTACATTGGCTCAAAGATTTTCGAATGTCAATATGTAAGTAAGGCATGGAATAAAAACGAAGTAATTCTAAAAGACTTCTATTACAATTTTGCAAGATTTGAAAAAATGGGAATTGTCGGAAATAATGGTACCGGTAAGTCTACATTCGTAAAAATGCTTCTTGGTGAGGTTCCCCCTGATAGTGGAAAATTTGACATTGGTGAAACTGTGAGATTTGGATATTTCTCGCAACAAGGAATGATATTTGATGATCAGCAGAAAGTGATTGATGTCATCACAGATGTAGCTGATGATATAGATCTTGGCAAAGGACGACACATGACAGCTAGCCAGTTCTTACAATATTTCATGTTCACACCCGAACAGCAATATAATTATGTGTATAAGCTTAGTGGTGGTGAAAAGCGCAAACTCTATTTGTGTAAGGTACTTATGACAAATCCAAACTTTTTGGTATTGGATGAACCTACAAATGACCTTGATATTCAGACTTTGCAAATATTTGAAGAATATCTTCAAGATTTCCCAGGATGTGTTATCGTTGTGAGCCATGATAGATACTTTACTGATAAGGTTGTCGATCATTTACTAGTCTTTAAAGGTAATGGAGAGATTAAGGATTTCCCTGGAAACTATACGCAATATAGAGAATGGGAAAGTATGAAAGCTAAAGATGATGATAAGACTGAAAGCAGGAATAAAGAAAAAACAAATTACCACAATGTGACCAAGCGTAAAATGAGTTTCAAAGAAAATATGGAATTCAAACGTCTTGGTGAAGAGATTGAAAAATTGGAGAATGAACAAAAAAATCTAGAAGAAGAACTTTGTTCTGGTTCCCTTAATGTGGATGAACTGACAGAAAAGAGCAAGCGTCTTCCTGTAATAAAAGATGAACTAGACGAAAAGGGAATGCGTTGGCTTGAGTTATCAGAACTCAGCTAAAAAACACAAATAAAACTGAATAATATAATTGAGCGGCGAGAATATAGATTACATATATTGGAGCCGCTTTTTTTATACCTTCACACATGAACACAAAAAGACTTGAAATAGATGAAATTCGCCTTACGGATATTGAATATGTTGAGGATATTACTAATATTGCAAATGATATATAAGATATCATGCACATAAGAAAGTTTCCACTCAGTATATGTCCATCAATATTTAGCAGTACAGCATGCGGAACCATTGTCAAAAGTGCTATAATAGCTACAAATATTATGACTTCTAGTGATACAAGTCGGATAGCAAACCTTTGTCGTATATCCATATGTCGTTTGATGTCAAGTAATCCTGAAGAAACCAGACATCCGTAAGCAATACTTGTTACAGTGATTAAAGCCAAAAAAGGAGATGCGATGTTATATGTGAATTGTCCCATAAACCATCTTATACCTTCGCTGCTTAACATTGAATGCATGCTTAAATCTGGCATAGCGGATGTTATAAACCACGAAACCAAAATTAGCAATACTTGGCACAATGCCAATATTACCGTCAAATAGCTTATTATTTTTAATAAACGATTATTCATCATCAGGATGGATATTGTCTATATCAATAATTCGTTTTTCAATAGCGCGAACTACAAGACGTGTTGCATTAACTCCAACCTTGCCATTACCATTAGGAAATAATTTCTGAACAAGTTCGTTTTGACGCTTTTCCAAACTCTTAACTCCAAAAGGCATTCCACGTAGGTTCGTTATTTGTTCTTTTGTATATCCAAGGGCAAGATGGCGCAGAAAACGTTCATCATATTCGTCAATTTCATAATCAACAAATGCTTCTTGTCGCATGATTTGATTTTTCACGCTTTCCATGAATTTTGAAACTATCTTTTCTAGTATAGGCTGATTGAAAACGAGTTTCTTACCATTCATTACGCTAGAGACATCGCCTCTAGTAAGAAGTTCGCCACTTTTTAGAATAATTCCATCGCACCCTGCGTCTAGTACGTCAACCCATAGTTTTTCGTTAAGTATTTCACCTGTGAAAATAAGAACCTTTATGTTAGGGTAAGTTTCTTTTGTGTGTCGGCAAATTTCTACTCCAACAGTTGTACTGCCACCTAGCCCCAAATCCAAAAGAACCAAGTCTGGTGTCTGCACTTTCAAAAGTTTCCAATATGTTGTCTCGTTTTCAGCTGTACCGATAATCTGAGCTTCAGGGATATCGTTACGAATAATACCTTCTGTACCTTTTAGTTCAAGAGGTACATCCTCAACAATTATGATTTTAAAATTATCCATATATTTTATATAATATTCAGTTTAGATGGAAGTTTCAATTCTATGTCTACTCCACCAGAAAAATTATGCAAAGCCTGTATTCCACAGCCGCGCAAATTGGTGGCTTCACCAATTTCTCTCACAATCTGACGGCATAACATGTATTCTATATTTACTGACGCTGGTGTAAACAATTCAGCACATTGTTTTGCGTCAAGTTGTAAAGAAGACAATGTTATTGTTATAATAACGTAGTTATAGTCCTTATTCGATATATTTTTTTTAATTGTTTTTTCTCCGCTAAGTTTCTTTAACATATCAAAAAGATATTTTATTAATGCGTCATCTATTTTAATATTAGTATCAATCTGGCGCATGGCTTGTAAACTCAGCAGAGTATATAATTGTCTGTAATAGTTAGCTGTTTCATTTATTGCATTGAGATTATCTTGTTGAGAGTCAACCAATTGTCGTATCCTAGAAGGATAATACATTGTCTCATGTTTTAGTGTTGAAAGGCAGTTGTCTAAAACATTGTTGCTAATATGTAGACGTTCATTTTCATATTCTAGTTTACGTAGTTCGTCAATAGCGGTCTCTGTGCTAATAGTCTGCATCTTATCTTCCTCAAGGCTTATTTTTAATGCGCTTTCTATCTTATTGACGACATCATTCAATTGTGAATCAGAAGCTTTCAATAGTTTGTTTGCGTCTTTCCAAATCTTTATTATCTTTTCTAATTTATCAGAAGAGTCTAAATCTGAAAGTAGAACATTATTTATATTGTTTACCTTTTCAAGACACAATCTGTAGTAAAGCCTATGCCGATAATATAGAAAATAATAAGCTGGTAATATTGATACAAGCATTATTATGAGTAATATTATTGCAACATTTTTGTTGTTTTCAGATTTTTGCATCACTACTACATATTCTCCAAGAGTGTTGTCTGCAGAGCGTTCTCTGAATAATTGTGTATACGATCTATTATTATAATGGTATACGTCCCATAAATGTAAAGCTAAAGCAGCAACAGCTGTTTCGTTTCTTATGTCTAGAATTACGTCATAGCTAGTCTTGAGATGTGAACGGAACCATTCTATTTCAGCAGGAATAGTTTCGCTGCCTATATATTTCATGGTATCTTTTCCATTGATATATTTTGATTGGTAATATTTGTTCAGGTAATGCCTGCATATATTAGCATAGCTCAATGTCTTAACATAATTTCTTTTTATATTACTATAATACGCACTATCTGCATATCGTTCTGCAATAGCTATGTTGGTATCCTTAGCAGCCATTGCGTATAGTGAACTAAAACATATGCTGATTAACATAAATGTGCGCATAACACCTTTGGGTAATCTGAATGCGAAACGGCTTCCATGCCCTTTCTTGCTTTCTGCATAAATAGAACACACTGAAAATATTTGACTAATTTTGTGATATCTCTCAATTATACCTTTGCAATTCATTAATCCAAAACCATGTGATGTTTCTGTTTTTTGATTATCTTCTAGCTTTTCATCGACAATTGCTTTATGTTCAAAAATCTTAGAAGTCTGTTCTTCTGTCATACCTTCACCAGTATCAAGGATAGAGATTTCAACATATTCCCCATATTCTTCACCTGTAATGATAACCTTTCCTTTTGGCTGTGTAAATTTTCTCGCATTATCTGCAAGAGTGTTGATCATGAACAGAGTTAGAATTTTGTCTGCCTTAACTATTGTGGCTGTAGGTTTGACTATTAAGTCAATTCCTTTTAGACTAAATCCCATGCTTCCATTACTAACAATGTCAAATAAAGATTGCAAACTAAAACTTTCAATATGCATGCTTAGTTGACCTTGGCGAAGTTGTATCCAATGTGTTAGTATATTATTGTAGTCTATAATTTTATCAGTTAATTCACTGATATATAAATATCTATATTTACGTATTTCATCAGACTCTTCACGATCTTCAAGACATTTTATCTCATTTATTATTCTATTTATGAATGGTAAAATACTGTTTACCAAAGAAACTTTAGCACGCTGTTCAATATTTCGTTTAATATTATTTGAAAGATGCAAATTCTCAATTTCTATCTTTTCTGAAATTTCTTCATAGTCCTCTTTACGTTGCGTGACACTTTGTTCTTCATTATATTGCCATTCGCGTAATGGCTTTAGTAGGTTATCTATAGAAAAGTTCTTATCGCTTTTTTGACGCATTCTGTCAAATATAAACAAAAGAATTAGTACAAGTAAAATCATCATCACAACAGCGAAAATCATTATATTCAGAGTTGAAGATGATTTATCTAATTGTTCTGCTCGTGCTTCCAATAGCCTATCTTGACGTGTTTTTTCCTGTATATCAAGATATATGTTTCTGTTGTAATCACTTAATTGCTTATTGTCTATAGCTGAATATGCAAGAGATAATTGCTCACGAATAGAAGAAACCAAATCTGGTGCTCTCTCTATAATGGGATTAATATACAATGCATTGTTGAGGCATGTGATTGCAGAATTATAATCTTTAATTTGCCAATAACATTGAGCTAGTGTTCTATACGAACCTGCAATCTGGTAAACATCACCATATTTTGAAAAAATATTCAGAGAGCGTTGGGCCAAATTTCCTGCTAAAAGAGAATCTGGCATATAGTCTGTATTGACGTATTTAATGTCTGGGAGATTATTTACAATAAGATAGTCTCTCATTTTAGGATCTTGAAGATGTTCACTTATAGCTTGCATTGAATTGGCTTCCCAAAAAGGATAATGGTATCTTCTTGAAAGAATATAACAACGCATGAGGTAGTTTAATTCCTCTTGGCTGATGTCTTTACTAGTACCTTTTGTTATAATTCCTCCTGCTCCTATATTGTAAAAATATGATAATAATTGTGCTGTATCTTTTTGTATAGGACCAAATGGATCAATTTTTTTTAAAGCGTCTATGGATTGATTTTTCAATCCTACATAGTAGAAGTAAGTAGAATTGATAATATGAAATTCAGTTTTAGCATAAGTAATACGCATTATCTGGCGATCTGTCAGTTCTTTCTTCTCTTCATCAATTCGCCTCATTCTGCGCAATGCGTTTTCACGATATGAATAAAAGTCTTTATTACGTGATTGCCTTTGACAAATACGCATGCATTGAACATCGGCAACAAGTAGTTCTATTTGGTTATCAGTATAATCTGCAACATTTCTTAGTAGCTTATACGCTCCGTTATAATTCATGCGGATAGTACTCACGAAAGCTAGATTATTTAATGCTTCGGCTTTTCCTTCAGGATAACCATCAGAAAGGGAAAAAGCTTTTCTTGCGTAAAAGTATGTTGAGTCTAGATTTCTGTAATGAAATGTGTATGATTTTATATTCAGCATATCTACCTCGTTTTTATTAGACGGTGAACATGCTGAAAAACATAAAAGGCCTCCTATGTATATTAACATTAAGAAGCCTTTTATAATTTTATATTTAATTCCTTGCTTTAGCAATATATCCTAGAGCTTCTTTACATTTGTTTGTTATGTCTTGCCAGTTGCCAGAAGCGATAGTTTCTTTTGGGAACAATTTAGAACCCATACCGACACATAGTACACCAGCTTTAATCCATGATGTCAGATTTTCTTCGTCTGGAGAAACTGCACCTGTAACCATAATATTGCTCCAACGCAGTGGGCCTAGTACATTCTTTACAAATGAAGGGCCACCAACATTACCTGCTGGGAACACCTTTGTTACATCACATCCTGCAGCTTGTGCATTGCTCATTTCGCTTACGCTTCCACAACCAGGAGAATAAGGAACAAGGCGGCGGTTACATATTGGTGCTATTTCTGGGTTGAAATTTGGACCTACAATGAAATTTGCACCAAGTTGCAAATACAATGCAGCAGTTGCTGCATCAAGAACTGTACCAGAACCGAGAATAAGTTCAGGACAATCCTTTGCAGCCCATTTTACTAACTCGCCAAATATCTCATGTGCGAAGTCGCCACGATTAGTGAACTCGAATACACGAACTCCACCGTCGTAGCACGCCTTTATTACATTTTTACATATATCTATATCGCTATTGTAGAATACAGGAACCATACCTGTTTCTTTCATAGCGCAAATAACTTGTACTTTATTAAATCTTGCCATAATATTTTTATGTAGTTCTTTGTTTATCGTTGAACACGTCCATTTGCATTTCCTCCGGCAAGACTTTCAACTTCTGCCAAAGATACCTGATTGAAATCTCCTGGTATAGTATGCTTCAATGCACTTGCTGCAACTGCGAATTCCAAAGCCTTAGCTTGATCCTTATATGTTAGCATTCCATGAATTAAACCACCTGAAAATGAGTCACCACCACCAACACGATCTATAATAGGATTTATGTCATAATGTTTGCTTTGATAAAACTCCTTGCCATTGTAAATCAATGCTTTCCAACCATTATGTGTAGCAGATAAACTTTCACGAAGTGTAGAAACTACATACTTGAAACCAAATTCTTTAACCATGCCCTTGAAAATACCATAGTATCCTTCTGCATCAGTCTTTCCGCCTTCAACGTCTGCATCGGGTTTGAAACCAAGACAAAGCTGTGCGTCCTCTTCGTTACCAATACAAACATCCACATATTTCATCAGAGGTTTCATTACAGATATAGCCTTTTCAGAAGTCCATAATTTCTTTCTGAAATTCAAGTCTACAGATACTGTTACATTATGACGCTTAGCTGCCTCGCAAGCTAATCTAGTAAGTTCTGCAGCTTTATCACTTATAGCCGGTGTTATGCCGCTCCAATGAAACCAATCAGCACCTTCCATAATAGCATCAAAATCAAACTCTGATGATTCAGCTTCAGCTATAGCACTATTGGCTCTGTCATAAATAACTTTAGAAGGGCGCATGCTAGCTCCTGTTTCTGCATAATAAAGACCTACCCTATCACCGCCTCTTGCAATGAAATCAGTATTAACTCCATAGCGACGAAGTGCATTTACAGCAATCTGACCGATTTCGTGCTTTGGCAGTTTTGATACGAAATATGTATCATGACCATAATTAGCCAAACTAACAGCAACATTGGCTTCACCGCCCCCAGGTATAATTCTGAAAGAATCTGTCTGGACGAAACGATAATTGCCTTCAGGTGAAAGGCGAAGCATAATCTCACCTAATGTAACGATTTTACCCATTTTAATCTTTAATTTAATTGTTTGTTATAGATTAATTATAACTTGTTTGTCATCGCAAAAATAACTATAATTTTGCAATTTAGAAAATAAAATGAAAAAAAAATGAGGTTTTAGCTAAAATAAATGGTTGTGCGCACACACAATTCAATTATTATTATTATATTTGCCACCAATAATACATATTCGTGGGCGCGCACAGTATACTTATTATCTAATGCTAATTGCGTTAACGATTAACTTAAGACTATGACTGAAAAAATAAGAATCAAAGACATCGCCGAAATGGCAGGTGTTTCAGTAGGAACTGTAGATCGAGTCCTACATAATCGTCCTAATGTTTCTTCTCCTGCTAAAGAAAAGGTTGAGAAGGCCCTCAAGGAGATGAACTATCAGCCCAACATGTATGCCAGTGCATTGGCGTATAATAAGTCGTATACTTTCTATCTTTTCATTCCAAATCATGAACAGGAAACTTATTGGGAAGAAATTGAAGAGGGAGCCAAGAAGGCTATGGAGTCAAGACGCGATTTCCATATTGATGTCAGAATTATATACTATGAAAGATTCAGCGATGAGTCTTTTGCAACAAAGAGTGCAGAATGTCTTGCTGGCAATCCTGATGGAGTTATAGTTGTCCCTCCTGAACTGGACATTACTCGACAGTTTACTGATAAGTTGCATGAGGCTAACATTCCTTTTATAATGCTTGACTCATATATGCCAGATCTGTTGCCTCTTTCTTTTTATGGTCAGGATTCTTTCAGTAGTGGATATTTTGCCGCAAAGGTTATGATGATGGTTGCTGCAAATGATTCTGAAATTATGCTTATGAAACAGATGAAATCAGGTAGAGTCGTTAGTAAGCAGCAAGCTAACCGTGAAGTTGGATTTAGACATTATATGAGAGACCATTTCCCTGATATAAAAATTTTGGATATTAACTTGCCACTTGACAGCAGCAAGAAAGAATATGATGCTATACTTGATGATTTCTTTAACAATCATCCACAATTACATCATTGTATAACGCTTAATTCAAAAGCACATATTGTTGGTGAGTTCTTGTTAAGAACAAATAGACGTGACGTTCAGATCATGGGATATGATATGGTCGGTAAAAATGCAGAATGTCTAAGACAAGGAAGTATTTCGTTCCTGATAGCACAGCATGCATACCAGCAAGGATATAGTTGCGTTGAGGCCCTGTTTAAAGCTATCGTTTTAAAGAAGAAAGTTCAACCTGTAAATTACATGCCGATAGAATTATTATTGAAAGAAAATGTTGACTTCTATCGTAGAACTCAATTATAAATACTACATAACAAATGAAACAAACTACTGTACTGAAAATTAATAAGGCTGACTCTGTTGTTGTCTGTCTTAGACCTCTTCAAAAAGGAGAGATTATTAATGTTGATGGTGAGGATATCACTATATTGCAAGATACTCCATCTGGTCATAAAATCCTAATTCATGATACAGAAGAGGGTGTTGATATTATTAAATACGGTTACCCTATTGGTCATGCTAAAGTCAATTTAAAAGCTGGAGAATGGGTAAACGAAAATAACTTGAAGACGAATTTGGCTGGAACTCTAGAATATACATATTCTCCTGTAAATGAGGATATTAATATAGAAAATGAAAACAAAAAGTTTAAGGGCTATTTACGTAAGAGCGGCGACGTTGGAACAAGAAACGAAATATGGATTGTTCCTACGGTTGGATGTGTAAATGGAGTTGCTGAACGATTGGTTAATAAGTTAAAGGAAGAAACAAAACTGGAAGGTGTTGACGCAATCCACGCATGGCATCACAATTATGGCTGTTCACAATTAAGTGACGATCATGAAAATACTCGTAAGATATTACGTGATATTTGTCTGCATCCAAACACTGGTGGCGTATTAGTTCTTTCATTGGGCTGTGAAAATAATCAACCAGACAAGTTTATGGAAATGCTTGGTGATTATGACAAAGACCGCATAAAACTTCTTGTTACTCAAAAAGTAAAAGGTGACGAAGTTGAAGAGGGAATGAAGATATTGAGAGAGCTCTACTCTTTGGCTAAGGAAGACAAACGTGAGGATGTAGCACTTAGTAAGTTAAGCATTGGACTGAAATGCGGTGGAAGCGATGGTTTCAGTGGTATAACTGCCAATCCTCTTGTTGGAGAATTCTCTGACTGGTTGGTCGCACAGGGAGGAACAAGTGTGTTGACAGAAGTTCCAGAAATGTTTGGAGCTGAAACAATATTGATGAACAGATGTAAGACACCTGAATTGTTTAACAAGACAGTTAGTTTAATTAATTCCTTCAAGGAATATTTTATCAGTCATGGTGAACCTGTTGGTGAAAATCCTTCACCTGGAAATAAGGCTGGTGGAATTTCCACATTGGAAGACAAGGCTTTGGGGTGTACACAGAAATGTGGTCGTGCCAAAGTAAATGGAGTGTTGGAATATGGCGAGATTCTACATAATAACGGGCTCAACCTACTTTCAGCTCCAGGCAATGACTTGGTAGCTTCTACAGCTTTGGCTTCAGCCGGTTGTCAATTAGTGTTATTTACAACAGGACGTGGTACGCCATTTGGCACATTTGTCCCAACAATGAAGATAAGCACCAACTCTACCCTATTTGATAATAAGCCAAATTGGATTGATTTTAACGCAGGCGAACTGATAGAAGGTAGTGATATGAAAGACGTTCTTAATAAGTTTATAGATAAAGTCATTTCTGTTGCAAGTGGAGAATTTGTTAGGAATGAAATTAATGAATACAGAGAAATATCAATATTTAAGAATGGTGTAACTTTATAAATAATTATAACAATTGAGCAATAAAAAAGGATTACTAGCACTATCGCCGTTATTTGTTTTGATGGCATTCATTGTGATGTTTACTATCTATTCTGTAGATAAAACACAAAATGAACCTAATCTGTCACTAAGTGTAGCGTTTATGATTTCTAGTATTTACGCTGTTATTATTTTTGGTGGAATCCCTATTAAAAAGAGGATAGATACATTTAGCAAAGGTGCCGGTGCCAGTAATCTTATGCTCATGCTTTGGATATATGTACTAGCAGGAGCATTTGCTGCTTCAGCAAAAAGCATGGGAGCTATTGACGCAACTGTTAACATGGCTCTTAATTTTTTACCGGCAAGTTTGGTTTTGCCAGGATTATTTCTGGCAGCATGTTTCATTTCAATCTCAATAGGTACAAGTGTAGGCACAGTTGTTGCATTGGTGCCTATAGCTGCTGGAATAGCACATTCCACAGGCTCTAATGTGGCACTCATTACTGCAATTGTTGTTGGTGGAGCATATTTTGGGGATAATCTTTCTTTTATATCAGATACTACCGTTGTGGCTACGCAAACACAAAATTGCAAAATGTCTGATAAGTTTAAGGTTAACGCGATTATTGTAGCTCCAGCGGCAATCATAGTATTGGCTATATATGCTGTTATGGGAGCAGATTTTAATGCACCAGCAAATGTTGGGCAAGTGGAATATTTAAAAGTAATACCATATATAGCAGTTTTGATAACAGCAGTTATGGGCATTAATGTTATGGGGGTGCTGACTATTGGATTGATTTTATGTGGTCTTATCGGAATTTTGGATGGTGACTATAATATATACGGTTGGTTTGGTGCTATGGGGGATGGCGTTTTAAGTATGGGAGAGCTCGTCATAATAGCAATGATGGCTGGTGGAATGCTTGAAATCATACGAGAAAATGGTGGAATTGATTACATAATAGAAAAGATAACAAATAAGATATCTGGTAAGAGAGGTGCTGAATTTTCTATAGCAGCTCTTGTCTCTTTCGTGAATATATGTACCGCAAATAATACGGTTGCAATACTAACTGTTGGGTCGATATCTAAAAAAATAAGTGATCGCTTTGGGGTGGATAACCGAAAAGCTGCAAGTATATTGGACACATTTTCTTGTTGTATTCAGGGAATTATTCCTTATGGCGTTCAAATCCTTCTTGCTGCAGGATTGGCAAATCTTAATCCTATACAAATTGTGCCATATCTATACTATCCGATAGCAATTGGATTGGCTGCGACATTGGCAATTATTTTCAGATATCCTAAAAAATATTCTTAATAAATAATAGTTATGAACATTATACACAGGAATTTATTTGCTAAATTGAGAATTGATAATTTCTCAACCAAAGAATCTCTTGAACCCATGTCTAAGTTTAAGATGAAAAAACTAATGGGCTTGATGAAAAATATTGCAGAAATGCCTGCTGGAGAAGTAACTATGTCAAATCCAGTTTTGAAATCAAGATTAAAAAATATTCAGGAGGAAGAACGTCATTCTATCGATACTTCTATTGAGACAATTTATTTATTGAGGATTATTGCAAGTAATGTAAATGCCACAATGAATCATGGCATACCGGTCAGAGGGATTATACAATTGGGACAGTATCTACGAACAAGAGGTAGTAGTGTGGATTTTGTGAAACTGGATCACTGGTTGTCTAAATTGCATATTCCAAGATTTGCACAACTTCAAGGCAGCATATTGATAAGTTTGTTTGGATTTGAAGCCACAGAATTACCGTTTGTTAAGCAATTGGAGAAAAATGCTGTGCTTTACACATTAAGATCAATAGAAAATGTTGAGAAGGACACTGAGGATTGGAATTTTAGACAGGGTAACCGTGTCTTTGTGCACAACAATCAAAAAATGCTTAGAAAAAATTTACGTCGCAGTCTGAGATATGTCGATTATGCGCCAATAGAGACTACGAGCAATTTCATATCTAATTTCTCTCATAGCCTGTCTGAAATAGAAGAATAAGCAAAATAACATTAATTTATTTTGCAGTTAAAGTCTTTTACTGTACTTTTGCATTTATGGAAATGTTTAAAAAAATATATCTATACTTGTTATTATCAATATCTGCAACCGTTGGTGCTAATGCACAAAACTATGTCCAATGTGAAGATACATGCACACATGTACATGGCATAGACTTGAGCCATTATCAGGGAAATGTATTTTGGGAGACAGTTGGAGATAATTCTAAAATGGCTTATGTTTATCTTAAGGCAACGGAAGGTGGAAGCAAAATAGATGATAAATATGAACGAAATATTGAGCTAGCTCACAAATATGGATTAAAGGTTGGCTCGTATCACTTTTTCAGGCCAAAGGCTGACTTGAACAGTCAGTTATTGAATTTCATGACCCAGTGTCGACCTTCTGAACAGGATTTGATACCAATGATTGATATTGAAACCAAAAGCGGAATGGGTACAGAAGAGTTTTGTGATTCTTTGTTCAAATTCTTGGATATGGTTGAGAAGGCATATAGACAAAAACCTTTATTATACACTTTTGCAAACTTCTACAACCATTATTTGCTAGGAAATGTAAATGGCTATAAACTTATGATTGCGCAATATACAAAACGTGAACCTGAACTAAGTGATGACCGTGACTTCATCATGTGGCAGTATACAGGAAAAGGTAGTATAAATGGTGTAAACGGATTCGTAGACAAGAGTCGTTTTATGGGGCGGCATGGTCTGCGTGATATAAAATTCAAGCATTAGAACAAACTTTAAATATATTAAATTTATGGCTATTATAAAATGTCCAGAATGCGGGCATCCTGTCAGTGATAAAGCACCGACATGTCCTAACTGTGGAGTTGAAATTGCTGGTAAGGTAAATCTCAATGTGCCACAACAGAATATCAAGGAAAATATCAATACTCCTAAGAGTGAAAATCCAAAACCAAAGAAAGGAATAAGTAGAGTCCTTATCGTAAGTTTTGTAATTGCTTTGATTACATGTGGTGTTGTTTTCTATTTTTATCATGACGCACAGACAAGTAAGGAGCAAGAAGCTTACGAATATGCAATGAATAGTACTGATCCTGCTGTTCTTCAATCATATCTTGATACTTATAAAGATGCTTCTGAAGCTCATATAGACAGTATTCAGGCACATCTTAACAGTTTTCAACAAGTTGATAAAGATTGGACCAATGCACTCGTTAGCAATTCTAAGTCTGCCTTACAAGATTATTTGGATAAGCATCCTGATTCTCCTTATAAGGCTGTTGCTGAACATAAAATTGACTCAATAGATTGGGTACTTGTATCAACAACAAATACAAGTGATGTTTATAATAAGTATTTGGAAGACCATCCTAACGGAGAACATGTTGATGAGGCTAAAGATGGAATAAAGAATCTTAACGCAAAAACAGTACAACCTGAGGAGCGTGTCATAATTAATGGTCTTTTCCGTAATTTCTTCCAAAGCATTAACTCTCGTGATGAACAATCTCTTATGAGTACATGTGAGGGACTGCTTACTTCATTCCTTGGTAAGACTGATGCCACCAAGAGTGATGTCGTAACTTTCTTGAATAAGATTTGGAAAGACGATATGACTAACATGAATTGGCATATTAATAATGATTATAAGATTGACAAGAAGGAAGTTGGGGACGGTGAATATGAATACACTGTAACATTCTCAGCCATTCAAAGTAAGGAGTTTAATGATGCTTCAAAGAACGGCAAGTCTAAATTCAGAATTAGTGCAAAAGTCAGTCCTAATGACAGAATCAGTTCATTTAATATGACTAAGATAGTAGAATAGTCTTTTCTTGTGATGTTTTGAAATCCATTTCCATAAATTGGGAAAAATGATGGAGTTACAGATAATAATTAGGGAGGTGAAAATTTTCACCTCCCTAATTTATTTAAAACAAACTAAGCATCTCTCATCTGTCTTAATAATTCTTGTTGTCTTATACTTAAACCTGTTGGTAATTTCACATTGTAAACAACAATCAAATCACCGTAAGTTCCATCGCCACGGCTATAACCTCTGCCACGTAATCTAACTTTTGTGCCATTTTGTGTTTCTGGTTTTACTTTAAGCTTAATCTTTTGATTGTTATTTAGTTGAATTATAATCTCACCACCCAACAATGCCGTATAAAGATCAATACTAACCTTAGCTTCCATCTGGCCACCATCCTGATGTCTACTGGCAGAACCAAATTTGTCGGTATTGCGGAATCCTCCTCCGCCAAATAAGTCCTTGAAGAAACTAGAGAAACCTCCTCCACCTCCTTGTCCGTAGCTGCCGAAATCAAATCCTTCAAAAGGATTTCCACTTGATTGGAAACCACCGCCTGGATTATTATATTGGTCAGCTTGTTTCCACTGCTCTCCAAATTTATCATATTTAGCTCTTTTGTCAGCATCACCGATAACATCGTATGCTTCATTCAAAGCTTGAAACTTAGCTTTGGCTTTCGGGTCATTAGGATGTAAGTCTGGGTGAAAAAGTTTTGCGCGCTTCCTGTAAGCTAGGCGTACATCTTTTTGTGGTATATTCCTATCAACGCCTAAAATCTTGTAATAATCTATAAATGCCATAAAATGTCCTCCAATTATATCAATTTTATATATAACGAATATGCAAAAATCATGCCGAATATGTCACCTCTCTTGTTTTTTGGCACGTACTTTGCATTATATTAACAATAGAAATAAATATGAAGTTTCAAATTACAATTTCTCTATTTGTTACAGTATAATATTGTTGTAAAAGTTTTGTGATTAGGCACAAAACCATTACATTTGCAATAGAGGAGTTTATTAAAGGATAAAAGGAGATTTAAATATGACAAGTCAGTTTTCACCAAAAGTTTCTGAAATACTGGCATTTAGCCGGGAAGAGGCAACACGCCTCGCAAGTCGATATGTGGGTCCAGAACATCTGGTACTTGGCATATTGCGTGAAAAAGAAAATCCGTTGCTTAATTTGTTTAAGCGAATGAATATTGACGAGCAAAGCGTAAAGTTTGAGCTTGAAAAGAAAGTTCGTGAAGATGAATTATCTGAACCAATAATTACTTCAGAACTTGTACTTAACGAGCAAGCAAGTAACATATTGAAACTTGCGGTGTTGGAAGCTAGATTGCAGCATACGCAGACGGTTGACGTGCAACATTTAGTATTGGCGATATTGCACGACCAAGTTAACAATGGTGCCAAGGAAATATTAGAATTAAACAATATGAACTACGAAGATACACTAACATACTTGCAAGTTCAAAAAAGCAATTCGCCCGTGCAGAATGGGCTTGAATTACCCGATGATGACGATGATGAGTTTGACGCTAAACCTTCTGGTGCACGTCAGGCTGAATCATTAAATGTTAAGAATAACAGCAGCAAAACTCCGATACTTGATAACTTTTCAACCGACCTTACACAAGCAGCCCTTGCTGGAAAACTTGATGTTGTTGTTGGACGTGAAAAGGAAATACAGCGTGTGACAGAAATACTCTGTCGTCGCAAGAAAAATAATCCTATTCTAATAGGAGAACCAGGTGTTGGTAAAAGCGCTATTGTAGAAGGTCTTGCTCAACTTATAGTTCAACACAAGACATCGCCACTACTTTTCAACAAACGTGTGGTAAATCTTAATATGACAGCTATTGTTGCCGGAACAAAGTATCGTGGACAGTTTGAGGAACGCATACGTGATCTTATAAAAGAACTTGAGCGAAACAGTGACATAATTGTGTTTATAGATGAAATTCATACTATAATAGGTGCAGGAAGTACACCTGGAAGTATGGATGCAGCAAATATAATGAAACCAGCTTTGGCAAGAGGCGTAATTCAATGTATTGGCGCAACGACTCTTGATGAATACAGACAGAGTATTGAAAAAGATGGAGCACTTGAACGTAGATTCCAAAAAGTATTGGTTGAAGCCACGTCTGCTGAAGAAACATTGTCTATATTGAAAAATGTCAAAGACAGATACGAAGAGCATCATCATGTGACATATACCGACGAGGCTTTAAAGGCATGTGTCAATCTGACAGAAAGATACATCACAGATAGATATTTCCCAGATAAGGCAATTGATGCTCTTGATGAGGTTGGTTCACACATACATTTATTGCATGCTGAGGTTCCAACAGAAATCAGTGATAAACAGAAAGAGCTTGAGGAAACTATAAACAAGAAAAATATAGCTGTAAAAAATCAGAACTTCGAACTTGCTGCAGGGTATCGCGACAATCAGTCAAAACTGGAAGCTGAGATAATAGAACTCAATGACAAATGGAGTAAAGGCCAAAATGGTAACCGACATGTTGTCACCGATACAGACGTCGCTGATGTCGTTTCTACAATGGCAGGTATACCTGTGCAAAGAATTGCAGAGAAAGAAAATATCCGTCTGAAAAACATGTCTAATGTTTTGAGCCAAAAGGTTATTGCACAAGATAGTGCTATAAAAAAAATGGTGAAAGCCATACAGCGAAATCGTGTCGGAATAAAAGATCCAAATCATCCTATTGGAGTTTTTATGTTCCTAGGTCCTACTGGTGTCGGTAAGACATATTTGGCAAAACAGTTGGCTAATTACATGTTTGGCTCTTCTGATGCATTGATACGTATAGACATGAGCGAATATTCTGAAAGTTTTAACACGTCTCGTCTTGTTGGAGCGCCTCCAGGATATGTAGGATATGAAGAAGGCGGACAGTTGACAGAAAAAGTACGTAGACATCCCTACTCTATTGTCTTGCTAGATGAAATTGAGAAGGCACATGGAAATGTATTTAATATGTTACTTCAAGTTCTTGACGAAGGCAGACTTACCGATGGCAATGGTCGTTTGGTAGATTTTAGAAACACAGTCATCATAATGACATCAAATTCAGGAACTCGCCAACTAAAGGAATTCGGTCGTGGTGTTGGTTTTAACGCCGGAGGTACTATTGGATTGAGCATTAATGATAAGGATAAGGAATACGCTCGTAGTATAATTCAAAAAAGTCTTAGTAAGCAGTTTGCTCCTGAATTCCTTAACCGTCTTGATGAAATTATAACATTTGATCAGTTGGATTTGACTGCCATAAAGCAAATAATAAATATAGAACTTAAAGAACTTTTTGCACGCATTGATTCATTGGGATATAAATTGTCTATAACAGACAAGGCTAAGGAATTTGTTGCTACCAAAGGTTATGATGTTCAATTTGGTGCCCGTCCACTGAAACGTGCCATTCAAAACTATATTGAAGATGGTGTATGTGAACGTATTCTAAGCGGAGATATCAAGGAGGGCGATACTATAAGTATCGGCAAAAATCCGAATAAGGATGAGTTGACATTCAAATAGTATTCGTAGAAATGCAAACTCCATGTTGCAAACCGTATTTATTATGCGTTGTCAATAAAAGTACTGAATAAAAAAAACATTAAATGAGGAAAAAGCATACCCATAAATAGGTATTTTTCCTCATTTTTTTGTACTTTTGCGGTGAAACTCAATAGAAATCCTATTATACATATTTAATAAATAATTTAGTGAATATGATTTATTCAAAAGAAGTCGACAACATGTGCGTTGTCGCAAAGGGTCCAAATCATGGCCCAGCCCCAATTCCTGAAGAAGGAAAATGGATTCAGGCTAAAGAGATTAAAGATATCTCTGGTTATACTCACGGTGTGGGTTGGTGTGCTCCTCAGCAGGGTGCTTGTAAGCTATCTTTGAATATCAAGGATGGTATTATTCAGGAAGCTCTTGTTGAGACTATTGGTTGTACAGGTATGACACACTCTGCTGCTATGGCATCAGAAATCCTTCCTGGAAAAACAATACTTGAAGCTCTTAATACCGACTTGGTTTGTGATGCTATCAACACAGCAATGCGTGAACTTTTCTTGCAGATTGTATACGGTCGTAGCCAGAGTGCTTTCTCTGAGGGCGGTCTTGTTATCGGTGCAGGTCTTGAGGATCTTGGTAAGGGTCTTCGCAGCCAGACTGGTACACTTTACGGTACAGTAGCTAAGGGTACTCGTTACCTTGAGTTGACAGAGGGTTATATCACAAAGCAGTTCCTTGATAAGGACAGTCAGGTTTGTGGTTATGAGTATGTTCAACTAGGCAAGATGATGGAAGCTATCAAGAATGGTGTGGACGCTAACGAAGCAGTTAAGAAGTTCACTGGTTCTTATGGCCGTACTACAGCTGAGCAGGGTGTTGTTAAAGCTATTGATCCACGTAAAGAATAAGGAGATACAATATGATAAGAAAAGTAACTTTTGAAAGCCAGGAGCGTCGTATAGACAGTGTGCTTGCGACTCTTAAGGAAAACGGTATTAACAGTATCGAAGAGGCTAATGAAATTTGCGAGAAAGCTGGTGTTGATCCTTATCAGATGTGTGAGGATACACAGCGTATCTGCTTCGAGAATGCGAAGTGGGCTTACGTTTGTGGTACAGCTATCGCTGTTAAGAAAGGTGTAAAGAATGCTGCTGAGGCTGCTGAGGCTATTGGTCTTGGTCTTCAGAGTTTCTGTATCCATGGTTCTGTTGCTGACGACCGTAAGGTTGGTCTTGGTCATGGTAACCTTGCTGCCCGTCTTCTTCGTGAAGAGACAGAATGTTTTGCATTCTTGGCTGGTCACGAGTCTTTCGCTGCAGCTGAAGGTGCTATCAAGATAGCAGAAATGGCAAACAAGGTTCGTGTTAAACCATTGCGCGTTATTCTTAACGGTCTTGGTAAAGATGCAGCTATGATTATTAGCCGTATCAATGGTTTCACATACGTACAGACAAAGTTTGATTACTACACTAGCGAAGTTAAGGTAGTTAAGGAAATCGCTTATTCTGATGGTGCTCGTGCTAAGGTTAAGTGCTATGGTGCAGACGATGTACGCGAAGGTGTTGCTATTCTTTGGAGAGAGAACGTTGATGTTTCTATCACTGGTAACTCTACAAACCCAACACGTTTCCAGCATCCAGTAGCCGGAACTTACAAGAAAGAGCGTCTTGCTGCTGGCAAGCCTTTCTTCTCTGTAGCTTCAGGTGGTGGTACTGGTCGTACTCTTCACCCAGACAACATGGCAGCAGGTCCTGCTTCTTATGGTATGACAGATACTATGGGTCGTATGCACTCTGATGCTCAGTTCGCAGGTTCTTCATCAGTTCCAGCTCACGTTGAGATGATGGGATTCCTCGGTATGGGTAATAACCCAATGGTTGGTGCAACTGTAGCTGTTGCCGTTGCTCTTGACCTTGCTATAAACAAGAAGTAATTCTAGAATTAGCAATAAATATACTCCTGTAACTCAAAAGGTTACAGGAGTTTTTTTTGCTATATCCACATCCATTAGCATGATAAGCTAAATTGCTTGATGTTTATGAAGGATTCTGTATTTAGTTGATAGGAACGCATCAAAAAAATGTGCTTTCCGAATCAAATGCATAACATATTAAAAACCTATATTATATCCTATAACAAGTAAAATAATAATTTTATTTACATTTTTTTCGGATATAGTACAATTCTATTGATATTATTTATATCTTTGCACTAGTAATTATGCTGATGATAAATAATTAATAACATGAAAAAGAATATTCTAAACAAGAGAAAATTATGTTTGGTCATAATAATGGCTGGAGCAATGTTTGCATGTACTGCAGCCGCTCAGACAAATCCTAAAGATGGCTATATTATCACAAATCAGAACGACACCATTCACGGCACAATTGATTATCTTACAGAAACCAAGAGTGAGCACAACTGCAAGTTCCGCAAGAATGGCGAAACTGAATTCAAGAATTATTCGCCTGCTCAGTTGAAGGCATACAGATCAAACAATGATGATTTCTATTATTTTTCTAAAGATATCAAGATTGAAGACAAGCAGGAAAAACTCTTTGCTGGATACCTTGTCAAAGGAGGAATGAGCCTCTATCATTTCCTTGTTCTAGGTAAAGATTATTATCTTCTTGAAGGAGAGAATGGCGAAACTGCACAGATTCTGGACGCTTCTCAGGTGGGTGGCATGAATTCATCGCAGAAAGTAGAATTACGTAAGAATATGGCGCAGATATCTCGGGTGTTCAAAGAGCATCCACAAGAACTCAACAACTTCAATGAGGGTTCATTCAACGACAAGGAACTGTCTAAAATAGTAGTAAATTACGATAATACTTATTGTAAAGATCTTGGCGATTGCGTATTGTATGCTCAAGAAAGAGACGTTAATTCTCAATCCATAAAGGTACACGTGCTTGCAGGTGTTGGAGCACAATACGAAAGTTATAACCTGAAGGATAATCTCGGCGAGAACGGACAATCAGGAAGCACTATTGCACCATCTGTTCATTTGGGCTTGAATATCGATGTGCCCCGCTTTTCAAAGAAGTTTTTTCTCCAGGCAAAAGCACAGGTGAGCTATCGTAGTTATACTTTTGATTCATTCAGAAACATTACAAGCGGAGAAACTGAAAAAATCCGTGATAAGAGCATTCAGGCTGATGCAATGTTGGGTGTCGCCTATAGACTTGTAGACCCAACAGTAAATAAGGTTGTTCCTTTTGTTCGTGCAGGTCTCGACTTGAACTTCTGGCTTTCACATAAAATGGATAATAATCTTACAGCAGAAGGTAGCATACATTATTATGATCTAAATAAAGATGTAGTACTTGCTAGGCTGCATGCTGAAGGTTTCTATGTAGGCCTTGGAGTAGATGTACCAGTAGGCAATCATCAACTTGAAATCACTGCTGACTATAAGAATTTGAATACAAAATCAGCCTCTTTGAAATCCAATATCATTGGAGTAACTGCAAGTTGGGTTTTCTAATTAAATTATCCTTTTATATTGGTTGGTGCAACTGTAGCAGTTGCTATTGCTCTTGAGCTTGCTATCAATAAGAAGTAATTTTTTAACAAGCAAAATATATATTCCTGTAATCCAAATGATTACAGGAACTTTTTTATTCTATAATTGCGTACGTGGCATATAATATAATAAATGATGCCATAGTGCTAATGATTACTTTTGTTGAAGGTTTATATCCAAATGCATAGTGGGTATAAACGGTAACGAAAATCAATTCAATAAATGCAGAAATAGATGTGCCAATACCAACTCCGATTAAACCATAAAGATGATAACCAAATATCGAACACGTTAAAAGCAATATAGCCGAAACTGATTCCTGAAACAAATATAATAATGATTTGCCTTGAGCCAAAGCAACATATTCAATTGGTAAATATGCTGCCCTTGCGACAACGCCAAACAATGCTACTTTTACGAATGGTATTGCTCCCATAAAATTATGGCTGAACAATATCGGTAATATAGATGAAATGAGTGGCATAAAAGCTAGTAATAATGGTAATGCAATAACTAGATTAGTGATGATTTGCCTATTGATAACAGCCAGCATGTCTTCTATTTTGTTGTTTCTCGCAAGTCGAGGAAAATAATCAGCCTCCAAAGCAGAAAAGGCTACACCTGAATATGTCATGGTTATCATAAATCCGGCATTGTATAGTCCAACAATCTCCAACGATGCATTTGTACTTAGAAATGAACGTATGGCATATTCCGTTCCACTACCCGCTAAGCATGCTAAAGAAAATGCCATACCTAATTTCAATAATGCCATATCGCTTTTTATGCAATTTAGTATATCATTTATTGATGGTATATTGCTAAAATGTAAACCTGTTGCATGGCAACATAGTAAGTATGTAAAAAACGTAGATATAACTAATGAAATAACAATGGCCTTAGTTCCAAAAATATAAAGTAGTGGAATACTAATAATCAATGAGATTAAAGTTCCTGCAACCATTAACTTTGCCAATTTTGACTGCTTTCCTGTACCCTTTAATATTGCTATTTCACCTCCGGAAAGAGTAGTCAATGACACTGCAAAAGGAATGAAAATCAATTCCAACAAATGGCTTTCTGATTTGCCAAATGATATCAAATTAAATAGCGGTGACATTAATAATGTGATTACAAAACCGCACAAAGCAGCAAAAATGCTCCAAGATCTTACAGAAATTATAGATTTGTTTAGTCTGTCATGATCTTCCTCATAACAGTTTGAAATCTTTTTTACTCCTGAGGTTTGTATTCCCAATCCTGTAATGTCACCAGACATCCTTGCAATGGAATTGAAAATGGAAAACATACCGAAACCATTAGTGCCTAACAATAAGGCTACAAATTTAGTCTTTAACAGACCTATGATGATGTTTATTATTTGCACACCACCAAAAAGACCTGCTGACTTTATGTTTCTAATGTATGTTCCATGTGTGAAATCCATAGTTTGCAAAGATAAGCAAACTTTTCATCTTTCCCAAGAAAAAAGAATATCAAATTGAATGTTGCATATTTTGTCTCAAATCATACTCATGATATTTGTTGGTGATTCAAACTTTCTGTACCTTTGCAATATATTATTTTCACAAGTAATGGTTAATAAGAGAAAGAAGAAAAACAAAAGTGGAAACAGCTCCATGAAATGGGTTATTTTGTCAGGCACTATATTGTTTCTACTATGGTATTATATGCCATGGCAGATGCTTAACACTGTCAAATATGATGAGAATTGGCCATATAATGATTTAGATGCACCATTTTCAGGAGGCTATGATGGAGTTGACATTTCTAAGCATCAGGGAAAAATACATTGGGATATTCTTTCTAAAAACCACCATATAAAGTTCATATACATAAAAGCTACTGAGGGATTATACAATGAGGATCCATGTTATAAGCGTAATGTTTCTGAAGCCAAGAAACATGGTTTTTTAATTGGTTCTTACCATTTCCTTTCTAAGAATTTTACTGGCAGAAGACAGTTTAATCACTTCAATGATGTTGTTGATAAGGAGCAACAAGACCTTTTACCTATAGTAGATGTAGAAGACGATGGAACTCTAGGCTGGAGCAGAGAAAAAATACAGACAGAATTAAGCGACTTCATTGTTGCATGCAAAGAAGAATATGGTAAGGCTCCAATAATATATTGCAGTGAATCATATTTTAAAGATTATCTTTCACCGGAGTTTGATAATTATATCTTGTTCATTGCTAACTATACAGGTACACCATTATTGCCAGGCAAACCAGTATACGATATGTGGCAATTCAGTAAAAAAGGACATATTCCAGGGATTTGGAATTGGGTTGATTTAGACAAATTATCACCAAATGCAAACATTGATGACTTAAAGTTAACTAGCAATACTGACTAAAACATTTATAGTCGTCACTTTTAAGCAATTTGTCAAGAGTAACGTCTTTGTTGTCATTCATATAGTTATCAACAGCATCAATAAATTTAGTAGTAAACACTTTATATCCCATAATCTTATTAACAGCATACATAACCTTTCCCATGTGCAAATCTTTTTCTTGTTGACTGCGTTGGTCGAAGTTGGGCATCTGATAAATACTTAAAAGATAAAAACTTAGACAATCAGGAACAATATATTCCCTTGACATTGTCTTGCATTGATTCTTTGAATAATATTTTGTATATAAAGGATAATCCTCACCTAAATATTTATCTAGGCAAATACCGATAGTCTTATCTCCTACAATAATACTTTGGTCAAGAGCACCTATCTGTGCATAAACTTTGGGCATCTTAAAACGAGATAACTCTTTTTGTGCCTTTCCGAATGCAGAAGATAGTTTTTTGTTAATGTCATCTATACTTGCGTATTGTATTTCGGCATCTGTAATAAGTGTTTGTAGAGTTGTATCTTGATAGAAATTAAGAAAACGACTGTTGATATCTGGCTCGTAAACAGCTCCGAGTTTCAATACGTTTTCAACCAAGGTTCTAGTTTCTGTCGGGTATTCAGTATTCATTTCTTGAAGAGCAGAAAAGTCACCCGTTGTAAGATATCTGCTCTCAATACGATCATAGCGCAATATCTCAACGTGACTCTCCATATCACTGTTTGGCTTTAGTTTTAATTCACAAGCCATACAGAGTACCATTACAGCAAATAATATGTAATAAATCTTCTTCAAACGAATAGTCTCCCTTAAAATTCAACAACGCAAAAGTACTAAAAAATATTTTTTAATGCAAGTGTTTTGCTAAAAAAATTAAATTTTTAGGTCAAATATAACACTTTTAACTCAAAATTGGTAAAAAACTCAAATGAAAATAAAAAATATTTATTCAGCCGAACATTTATAATTATATTTGCATTAACAAACTGAAATATAAACAATGATTAAAACAAGTTTTATCGCATTTGCGCTATTTATCGCCGCAAATAGTTGTGTGGCTCAAACTTCTTTGAGTGTTGATGTCACTAATCCGTATAACATTGAGATGAGTGACGCTCCTGTCGTTATCAGTCTAAAAAATTACCCTTTGACAACGTCTTCTATCGTAATTTGTAATGGGATAGAAATTCCTTCACAGGTAGATGATCTTGACGGTGACGGCAATAAGGATGAGTTATGCTTTATGACTGATATTAAGGCTAAAGGTAAAAAAACGTTCAAGATAATGCTGGACAATAAGTCGGATCAGAAGCAATATAAGAATCTAACTTTTGCAGAACTGCTATTGAGAAATCCAAAAATTAAAGACAAAAATAAGCATGATTTGTATTTATCACAGATTGCTGCTACTGATGAAATGAAAGATCAATATCATCTGCTTCATCATCATGGTGTAGCTTTTGAGAACGAACTCATCTGTATGAGATTTTATTTTGACGAGCGACAGACTTTGGATTTGTATGGTAAGTTCCACAAGGGACTCGAACTAAAGGATACACAGTTCTATACTACAAAGGAACAAAAGCAGAATGGTTATGGTGATGACGTACTTTGGGTTGGAGACACTTTCGGATTGGGCGCGCTTCGTGGTTGGAATGGCAATGCTTCTACGATGATAAGTGACGTTAAGTCTAGAGGACAACGTGTTGTTTGTTATGGACCAGTTCGCACAATCGTTGAACTTACTGATAATGGATGGAGATATAAGGAAGGACAACCACGTATATCATTAACAGAAAGATATACATTGTATGCAAATCATCGTGATATTGATGTGGAGGCTTGGACCAACCGTGATTCTAAAAACATGGAGTTCTCTACCGGATTGATAAACATGAAGAACTCTTTGGAGTATACAGATCACAATGGTCTGCGTGGACTATGGGGAACAGATTGGCCTGCAGGAAACGATACAATTAATTGGAAGCGTGAAACTGTAGGAATGGGAATATATATTCCACAGAATTATCGTGTAAAGGAATTGCCTACTGATAAAGATAATTATGGTTTCGTAATCCGTATGGTTGATGGAAAGCTTAATTATAGACTTACATATTCAAGTGCTGATGAGTCTTTTGGATATCACAACTCAAAATCATGGTTTGAATATCTTAAGGAATGGAAGAAAAATATTAACCTACGCCCGATTATTAAAATCAAGCGTGGTTAATAATATCATTGAATGTCTTTCTGTTATGAACATAATATTGCCATAGCAGGGAGATATTCATTCTGTCATTTTTACCATTGTCTACCCTATTCTTCTGAATAACTTCACGGTCATGTTTGAAGTCATTTCGCCATTTCTTAAAAGCTTTACGAGCTTTATATATAGCTTTAAAGTCGCCAACATTTTTGCTAACAATTAGGGTTTCCAATGCTGCTGTATAGTCTAATATCCACCTCCAACGCATAACATACTTCAATTCTTTTTCTGGAAGATTCTTATATAGCATTGTAAGGTTGTTGCGAAAGTTAAGATAAGTTTTCATTGGATTGCTCTTCGGCAATGTACCACCGCCAACATGATAAACCTTACTTTCAGGAATGCATACTATTTTATGACCGTATAAGCGAAGTCTCCAACATAAGTCTATTTCTTCGTTATGTGCAAAAAAACGACCGTCTAACGCTCCAACATTCCAATAGTCTTTTGAGCGAATCATCAAGCAAGCACCTGTTGCCCATGAAATTTCAGCAACATCATCATATTGTCCATTGTCTTTTTCTACAGTCTCGAATACACGCCCACGACAATAAGGATATCCCAATTTGTCAATATAGCCACCTGAAGCACCAGCGTATTCAAACGAGTTTTTATCGAATATAGATAAAAGTTTAGGTTGACATGCTGCTACATCTTGATGTTGATCCATATATTTCAATAGTGGTGTCAGCCAATTTTCAGTAACTTCCACATCAGAATTCAATAGCAGATAATATTCGCTATCAACTTGTTTTAAAGCCTGATTATAACCTTCAGCAAATCCATAGTTCTTGTCAAGTGTTATAATGTCAACCTCAGGAAAGTCCTTTTTTAGCATTTCAATTGAATCGTCAGATGACGCATTATCTGCAACGATAACTTTTGCGTCCTTTTCAGAATGCTTAATCACCGTTGGCAGATATTTCTTCATCATACTACTGCCGTTCCAATTCAGTATTACTATTGAAAGTCTCATATATCTTAAATTATTTCCGCTTTAAGTGCTGATCCGTCATGATTGAAATCACCCAATTTTACATGGATAATCTCATTGTCATACTCAATACATGCGCTTGCAGCCGGTAGCTCTACACGAACATAATTATCGGTAAATCCGTGCATTGCTTTTCCTTGTGGGGCTTTCTCAAAAAGCACATCCATTTCCCTACCTATATATTTGGCATAGAAGTCATGTGTCTTTTGGTCACTAAGTTCAAGCAGTCTCTTTGAACGCCTTTTCTTTTCCTTCTCTTCAACAATATACGGTATTGAGAGGGCGCTAGTTCCTGGGCGCTCACTATATGGGAATACGTGCAACTGTGTTACAGGTAGTGATTTCAAGAAGTTGTAACATGCTTGGAAATATTCAGGTTCCTCACCACGACATCCCACCATAACGTCAACACCAATGAAGGCGTCTGGCATTTTTTCCTTTATAAGATTTATCTTATGTGCGAATAAAGCACTGTCATATCGTCTGTGCATCAACTTCAACACTTCATCACTACCACTTTGCAATGGAATGTGAAAGTGAGGCATGAAGGCACGGCTATGTGAACAATAATCTATCAGTTCGTCTTCCAATAAATCTGGTTCCAAACTACTAATTCTGAATCGTTCTATTCCCTTAACATTGTCAAGAGCCTTCACCAAATCTATAAATTTCTCGTGAGTTGTTTCGCCGAAGTCACCGATGTTTACACCTGTTAGAACAATCTCTTTGCCACCTTCTGCAGCAGCTTGTTCAGCCTGCTCTACGAGTGAAGCTATAGATGGATTTCTAGAGAAACCACGTGCGTAAGGTATCGTGCAATATGTGCAGAAATAGTTACATCCGTCTTGAACTTTAAGGAAATATCTTGTTCTATTTCCTCTTGAACAAGAAGACTGAAAAGTCTTGATATCCTTAGTCTTAACAGAATGAAATTGATGCAATGATTCTTTATCAGTACCTTCTGTAAAGGCATTACTTAGATATTGAATAAGGTTAGCCTTTTCATTGGAACCAAGTACGAGGTCTACCCCATCAATCTTGCTTACTGTTTCAGCTTCAAGCTGTGCATAGCAACCAGTAACGACAATAAAAGAACCTGGATTTTCACGTACCATTCTGTGTATAGCCTGTCTGCATTTATGGTCTGCCACTTCTGTAACAGAACATGTGTTTATGATGCAAATATCAGCCTTCTCACCTTTTACGGCAGTTACAACACCCATTTCGGAAAGCATCTTTCCGAAAGTGGATGTTTCTGAGAAATTAAGTTTACATCCTAATGTATAATAAGCTGCTTTCTTACCTTGAAAAGCTGAACTATCTATCATATATGTTTATTGAATCTTTAATTAATTATAGACCTAGAATCTTGCAAATCTTGTCAATAATGCCACCAGTACTATCAGCAGCCTCATTAAGTTTTTCGCTAAGTTTCTCGTCTACTTTATCCTGAACTTTTTTGCTTACCTTGTCTACAATTTTATCAGCTGCTTTTTCCAAAGCGTCATCAGATTTATCTTTTTTATCTTTTGAATTATCTTCTACTGCATCGCTTTTGTTGTCTTCAGTATCGTTGTTTATTTCCTCATCAGAAGAGCTATTTCTTTTACTCTCATAACATTTCACGATATCATCAGCGTTTACAGTATATACATGTCCCAAGAAACCATAAGAAACATTATGCTCGCGACCATCAAACTTAACGTCGCTTATAGAATAAATAATGTAGTTGTGGTAATTAAGCATGTTGTCAAGTGTAGAATCAACAGTATCGTCTGATAACATCTTTGTGATAACATGCAATCCCATTGACAGCAAATCATCTCCACCGTTTTCCTTTTCATTAATTTTATCAATAGCCTCAGTAAGTTCCTTTTTAATAGCGTCCTTATGGCTATCCTTACTAGGATTTGCTATTGCCAATATAATAATGATAGCGATTGCTACAATAGCTACAATTTTACCAATAGGTTTTTTTTCTTTTGGTTCAGTCTCCTGATTATTTGTATTATTAAGATGTGGAGGAACAGGAGGTGGAGTCTGTTGTACTTGTGTATTAGCCTGAAGCATTATGCGTAGTTCCTCAACCTGCCATGCTGGTGTCCAGTCTGCAAAACCGTCAGCCCAAACGAGTGTTTCAGCTGTTATATTTTTATTCTTTACAAGAAGTTCGGCACTAAAAGGTCCTACCTGTAGTCCATTTTCGATAATAAAATAATTCATATAGCCTAATTAATTTTGAAATATGCATGCAAAGTTAGAAAAAGTTTTGATAAAATTTGCATATATCGGAAGAAAAGATTACTTTTGCACCCGATTTAAAGATCAATGGTTCCGTAGCTCAGTTGGATTAGAGCAACAGCCTTCTAAGCTGTGGGTCCTGGGTTCGAATCCCAGCGGAATCACTTAGAATCACAAAAAGGGACATTTATATGTCCCTTTTTTGTTTGTAACATGATAAAACAGCACTATTGGTGCACAAATACGTCAACAGAAAAGGGCTAATTAAGCAAATACCACTAATATTTCATTGCTCAAATCTGATAACTAGAAATTTGTTTAACAGCTACTTTATTGTATTACGGGTAAATTTTTAAATAAGATAATATCGAATAATATATATAAACAAATATAATAAGTAAACTATGAAGAAAGTATTATTAATTTTAGCACTAATAATTACAACTAGTAAGATAAGTGCACAAACTAAATTTGAGCCACAGTTAAAGCTAACCTACGATGCTGGTATAACTGATGATAAGAACAACTCTTTTGGAGTTGAATTTTTAGCTGGTATCAGAATGAATGAAAAGTTACGTTTAGGTGTAGGAGTTGGAATATCATACTGCGACTTACTTTATGAAGATGGAGGTGTTAACATAATATTAAATAAATATGATGACGATTATCGTGAGTCTTCTGCATATATTCCAATATTTGCTAATATAAAATACAATTTTACGAGTAATGGTGTGTCACCATATGTCTCTGCCGATCTTGGCTATTCTGCTTTTATTTCATGTTCAGACTATGCCAATGACAACAAGCTAGGACTTTTCTGTAAGCCTTGCTTCGGAATAGACTTCCCTATAAAGAAAGGAAAGATATTTTTAGAAGTTGGATATAAATATCAACATAGAAGTTGGTCAGGATTAAATAGCCCAGACTATATGCAAGCAACAGGGGCAATAGGATATCAATTCTAAACTAATTAGATTTATGTATCTAGTATGTTATTTGTTTTGATAGATAACATACTAGATATTTTTAAAAAGCCATTAGAAACTAACAACTATATATCACAATTGTTAGAAATTTTACATATTTTATATGAACTTTTGAACGAAGGGGCAGAATAGTTAACAATCTTAATCGTCTATATGCGTATTATCAACAGGTAGTAAAAACTTAGCCATAATAGTACGTTCTTTATCATTATCAAAGATAACAGTATAGGATTGATGCTCTTTGTTGAATGATTTAATTAAGCCTTCACCAAAAATTTCATGTTTTACTTTTTCATTTTCAGAAAAAGTATACTTAGGTGGCTCTAATTCTTCATTTAGTTCTGATACTAGTTCATCTGAAGCTTTCCATAAGTCTTCATCCATTTTACCTTCTGTAACGAAGTAGTCTTTTTTAATTTCACATAAGAATCTCGAAGGGTATTTATCAGTATTGGTTGTGAAATTGTATCCTTCTGACTCTGTAAGAAAAAGAGCTTTTTCGGCTCTCGTTACCGCTACATACATAAGCCTTCGCTCTTCTTCAAGACCTTCTTTCTTTCTGCATCTAATAGTTTTATGACTTGGCATAACACCTTCTGTTAAGCCACATACAAATACATATGGGAATTCAAGACCTTTTGACTGATGAATAGTCATTAACTTGACACATTCTTTTTTCTCTTCATCATAATCCATATTCGTATATAATGCAATATCTTGAAGATAAGAACTCAATGATATTTCATTTTCTGCATTAACATTTTCATAATAAAGAATCGAATGTTGAAGCTCGCCTAAATTTTCAAGTCTTTCTTCATCACCATCTAATCTTAACGATTCCTCTAATCCACTTTTTTTCAGAATATCTTGAAGTAGTTCTGAAATTGATAAAGATGAGACCTTTTCTTTCTCTGTTTCAATTAAATTCACAAATTCAGCACCTTTATGAAACTCTGGTTCTTCTATATTGTTTTTCATTGCTTCGTAAAGTGTACAATTTTCTTGCTTTGCAATAGCTTTAAGTCCTTCTTTGTAGACATCTCCTATTTTACGAGATGGTCTATTTACAATTCGTAAGAATGATAAATCATCATTTTTTTCTAATAAACGTAGGTAACATAATGCATCTTTAATTTCTTTTCGCTCAAAAAATCTTATTCCACCATAGATTACATATTCAAGGTGATTTGACATTAGTTTTTGTTCAATGGCGCGAGATATATATGAAGCCCTATAAAGAATTGCAAAATCTGAGGAAGAAGCATTGTGTTGTTCTATCAAACTCTTTATTTGCGAACATATCCATTCAGCCTCTTCCATTTCGTTTTTACCATGATAGTGAATAATTATTGTTTGCTCTTTGTTTTGATTAGTATACAAATCTTTTTTTATTCTATTATCATTATTCGCAATTATAGAGTTC
The DNA here is from genome assembly GCA_018053665.1 of Prevotella sp. GTDB lineage: Bacteria > Bacteroidota > Bacteroidia > Bacteroidales > Bacteroidaceae > Prevotella. The sequence goes on along the minus strand of JAGPKZ010000009.1, from coordinate 215 downwards.
GCTACATTGAGTATACTCTGAGTAGAACGATAATTCTCATCAAGAATGATGTCTTTATCTGATTGAAAATTAATAAAGACTTTGGGCATAGCTCCACGCCATTCGTAGATAGCTTGATCAGGATCACCAACAATAAATAAATTTTTCTTCGTTTCGGTTATGGTGTTTATAATTGACCAATCACTTTGATTACAATCTTGAACCTCATCAACCAT